>NZ_CAJGZV010000037.1 GCF_904846065.1 Psychrobacter immobilis | reverse complement strand
TAACTATAAAAATTATCATTTAAGACAGCAGAAAAACTCAAAGTTAATTCATTACGAACATAATTTTTAGCGATTTTGCCAGATTAGATGAGCCAAGTTTAGAAGCTTCTTTAAAGAGCTTCATAGCAAGATTAAACTGAAGAGTTTGATCATGGCTCAGATTGAACGCTGGCGGCAGGCTTAACACATGCAAGTCGAGCGGTAACAGGAGAAGCTTGCTTCTCGCTGACGAGCGGCGGACGGGTGAGTAATACTTAGGAATCTACCTAGTAGTGGGGGATAGCACGGGGAAACTCGTATTAATACCGCATACGACCTACGGGAGAAAGGGGGCAGTTTACTGCTCTCGCTATTAGATGAGCCTAAGTCGGATTAGCTAGATGGTGGGGTAAAGGCCTACCATGGCGACGATCTGTAGCTGGTCTGAGAGGATGATCAGCCACACCGGGACTGAGACACGGCCCGGACTCCTACGGGAGGCAGCAGTGGGGAATATTGGACAATGGGGGAAACCCTGATCCAGCCATGCCGCGTGTGTGAAGAAGGCCTTTTGGTTGTAAAGCACTTTAAGCAGTGAAGAAGACTCC
>NZ_CAJGZV010000036.1 GCF_904846065.1 Psychrobacter immobilis | reverse complement strand
GTAAGACTGAATAATTAATACTATAGATAGTCTGTTGGCTCAGTTAGCAGTCTTAATAGTTTGTATAACTTGAGCACATGCTTTGCGAACTGTGTTTGACAAAGTACACCGTGGTCTTATTCGAGCACAGTTTTCATCCTTCATCTATTTTCTTAGCATGCTTTTTAACACACTATAGTCGGATGACCACAAAAATGTTATAAAATAAATCAACTAAACGATTACCACTATAAACAACTATGACTTACTCCCTAGATTTTCGCAAACAAGTTTTAAAAAGCTTAGATGAGGGCATGACCTTTGCCGAAGCTGCTGTTTTCTATGATATCAGTCCAACGACTATCCAGAAGTGGAAAAAGCGTCTTCATAGTAAAACCACTCGATATATTAAGCCCTACAAAATAGGGGATGAAGCCTTAGCTCAAGATGTCAAAGACCACCCTGACGATTATCACTATGAGCGAGCACAGCGTTTTGATTGTAGCCCAACAGGCATCAGTAAAGCCTTAAAGCGTATTGGTGTTAGCAAAAAAAAAGACACTTGAGCATCCCAAAGCCTGTCCTGTGAAAAGAGCGACTTATCTAGCCAAGCTTAACCACTACATTGCTCAAGGCTTTGCTATTGTCTATATGGACGAAAGTGGGTTTGAGAGTGAAACGATGCGTCCTTGTGGTTATGCACCCATTGGTAGCCCCTGCATTGGCAGTTACAATTGGCAAGCCAAAGATCGAACCAACGTCATTGGTGCACTATATGGCAAAACGCTGTTTGCACTCAATTGCTTAAAGACCAACATTAATAAAAAGATTTTCTATCACTGGTGCAAGTTCACGCTGATACCAAAGCTTAAGAGAAAATGTGTAATCGTTATGGATAATGCAGCCTTTCATAAGCGCGTTCAAAAGTTGCTTAACAGGCATGGTCACAGGCTTCTATTCTTACCACCTTATAGTCCTGACTTAAATCCCATCGAGAAAAAATGGGCTCAAGTGAAGTTTTTACGCCAAGGCTGGATGGAAAATGA
>NZ_CAJGZV010000035.1 GCF_904846065.1 Psychrobacter immobilis | reverse complement strand
AATAAAGATGGCACGACGTTCTATAATCGCGAAGGCCTACTACCTGCTCAGTCGCAAGGCTACTATCACGAATATACCGTCCCTACCCCTGGCGTTTCTCATCGCGGGGCGCGGCGCATTGTCACCGGTGGCAACCCGCCGACCATTTATTATTTGACGGTGGACCATTATGATAGCTTTAGCAAACTGGAGGTGAATTAAGATGAGTGACGCCATTTATTATATTGACTCAGCCAACAGCGAGCTTAACGACATCGCTTTTGTTCCTGCACACGCTATCGACATTCCACTCGATGAGGTGCTTGATAAGCGCGCACTTTTAGTCAGTTTGGCTAAAGCCTGTGATTTTCCTAGCTACTTTTCGCATAACTGGGACAGTGCATGGGACTGCTTAACCGATAGCGAGGTCACGCAGTTAAAGCTTGATTTAACAAGGGTAAAAAACATAAATACTGAAGACTTTACTATATTTAAAAGTATCATCGAAGATGCGTATAGAGATTTTGGTAAGCCGCAGTTATGGATTGTGGTATCGAGTAAAGATAAATAATTTGGGGTGTGTCATCGATGACATGCTTTAGTGCCTTATTGAAAAAACCTAAATGTAAGACAGCACTGATTCTGTCCTACATTCAGGTTAATTTATATTTGTAAAAAGGATCAACTCATGGAAATTACTTTAAATGGATATTACACGCTGATCTTGGCAACGTTCGTGCTATTACTCGGACGTTTTTTGATTAAAAAAATCAAGGTATTAGAGGATTTTAATATTCCAGAGCCTGTCGTGGGTGGCTTGGTCGCCGCGATGATTGTTTACGCGCTTAACTTAATTTGGGGCTACAGTTTCAACTTTCATCAAGGTCTGCAAACAGCGACTATGCTGATGTTTTTTGCCTCTATTGGTCTCAGTGCCGATTTTGGACGACTAAAAGCCGGTGGTTCGCCATTATTTATTTTCACGGTTGTGGTCTCGGTGTTTATCATTTTGCAGGACGTCGTTGGCGTCGCGATGGCGAGCGCACTGGGACTCGATCCTTTGCTTGGACTGGGGACTGGT
>NZ_CAJGZV010000034.1 GCF_904846065.1 Psychrobacter immobilis | reverse complement strand
GGCTGCATGACTTCATAGCCCTTAAGGCGATAGTAACGGCTCAGCACATCCGAGATGGTATAGTTGCGCACGTGACCCATGTGTAGCTTGCCGCTTGGGTAAGGGAACATCGACAGCATATAGCGACTTGGCTTATCGCTAGGCTCGTTGCCCACTTCATAACGCTTATCCGCTGCCCATTTGGCTTGTTGTGCGGCTTCAATAGCTTGTGGGTTATAATAATTATTTTCTGATTGGTCAGATGTCACAGTATTGCTCATAGTCGGCTCTAGATTGAATATTTTGATAAGAAATTAGATACGCTAGAATAGCGCAAATCGGCAAAAAATGCGATGGGGCAACGTAATAATAGAGCAGTATTAAGAAGTATATAACAACTTATGAATCCACAGTAAGGCTCGGCATGCAAAAACTAAAGAAAGGTCAGGTACTAAAGTATCCTATTGATTTGTATTTATCGAACAAACACATGCTGTCGATTTTGGCTTTAGGTTTGTTAATTTTTCCGCTGTATTATTATGGGCTACCCATCGCAAAAGATGAAGGTTGGTTTTTCATTATAGTGATGTGGTTATCAATAATTTTGATAGCTGTTGCGGTATTCACGGTATTATTTGCATTTATTACTGGTAAGCCCGTTTTTCAAATTACAGATAAAGGGATAACGATTTTACAAGTCTTGCGCCGACCACAACAGAGATATTTGTTGTGGCAGGATATTGAGTGTATAGGTATCGATTGTCGAGTCATCAAGCGCCACGAAATTTGGCTATTAGTGATTCAACCTAAACAAGGCAGAATTATACAATACCCCATAAGGTCTATGAGATATAAAGATGCCATCTTGAATGAAGTGGAAGTGGTGCATTTAGTGCAACTTGCCTCTGAAGGCCGTTCCGCTATACATTATGAGCCTATAGAAATGGAAAGAATTAAACTGATCACTCCAAGAGTGCAGTGGTTATTGTTAGCCTTGATTTTTCTTTGTATAGTTTTCTATCTATTTTTTATGATTAAATAAAAGTACACGCTAAATATAACCCTTTAAGGATTAATTATGACCATCACTATT
>NZ_CAJGZV010000033.1 GCF_904846065.1 Psychrobacter immobilis | reverse complement strand
TGGCAAAATTTAGCCATTTTTAGCCCGTTTAGATATGATCAATTGAATTGAGGACACGCCCTAGCGGCTCAGATGATTGCCACAGAAAAGGACACGATATTTATATGGCTGTTATTAAGATTACTATGAACGTTATTAGGGCTACAACTCTCGCCAGTGCAACCAAAGCCGCGTATCTAGCTCAAACTGGTGATATTCAGGCTCCATATGGCAGCATAATTGATAAAACGCTTTGTTATGCTCATGCTCTTTAAAATGTGCCAACTCATGCACAACAATCATGCGCAAAAACTCAGGCGGCGCTTCTTGAAATAAGCTCGCCACGGTGATGCTATTATGCGATTTCAGCTTACTGCCCTGTACGCGAGACTGAGTGGTATGAATACCCAGCGCATGTTTTAAGACTTTTAATTTACTGCTATAACTGACATTCGATAACGGGCCAACTTTGCGCATATATTGGTTTTTTATCTCATTGATATACTGATAAAGTGCTTTATCGCTTTGTACTTGGTGCTGAATAGGATACTTTTTTGCTAGATAAGCGCCCAGTTTACCTTCACTAATGAGTAACGCGGCTTGGGTTTGAATTTGCTCAGAATAATGAGCGATGTACTTTAATGTGGTCACAAATTTATCCTTTGCTGGTACTTCAAATTTTGTCTGTCTAGATTTTACCCTATATCTACTATCTGCCTATCATTGGTTCATAAATAAACCCCATAAGTTGAATCCAACTTATGGGGTTATCTCTTACAATACTTTTATTTAGAACCTACCACGTATAGATAGTTTTATACGCGATTGCCAATGAATCCATTAACGCTCTAAATGTAGATACTGCAAATGACGCTCGTACTGATTTAAGATATCGACCAATACTTGCTCTTTAGAGTAGCCCACCAAGTCATACTCTTGCGAGCCTTCGCTTAAGAACACTTCGGCACGATAATAGTACTCTGCATTCTTAGTTGAGGTGCTCAATGTAAAGTTAGGACGCTCAGCTTTGATCAAATTAACTTCATAAATAAAGTCATCTTCATCGCCATGTCCAACACGCAATTTGAGACCATCTATTTGACCGCTACTCTCGTCCA
>NZ_CAJGZV010000032.1 GCF_904846065.1 Psychrobacter immobilis | reverse complement strand
CATTATTCTTGCGTCACGATTTGATAGTATTAGCGACTTACCAAAATCGTTGCAACCCCGACCTTTATTGATTACCGGTGCGGCCAAAGCAATACAGAAAAACATATTAACGGCGCAAAAAAAGCAAGACATTCGTCGTATAGGTAAGCAGTCGTCATTGTTGGATAACAGTCGCATGGGTAAGCAGCGCGGCCTATACCAGCATGGTAGCGCGCAGATATTTGTCAGTAGCGGAGTGGGCACCCGAGGGTTACCTTTTCGCTGGTATCGTCCGACCATCGATGTGTTGACGATTCGTTAAAATAATTCAAAAGCATTTATCCCGCTTGCATAATTACGCTAAACTAACTATTTATCAATGTTCAATAAGCCCTAAACAGTAAGCCTTAAATAATAAGGTCTATAAGTAGCCGCCCTTGTGTCTATGTTGCATAACATTAGCGCTAAACAGCGCTTGGAATAGCGCGCAAATAGATAGGGTATATCTGGACTGAGCATTAATTGACTGATAGCGGTTAAATCAAAATATGCTACACTAGTAGGCGTTTTTATTATGATTGATAGATAGCATCGGCAATGGACAAAAATAATGTCCATGCGGATAGATATACACATGATTCTATAATGAGAATGTCACTATCATCTGTATATAAATGCCCAGTATGAACATCATGCAATAGCTACCATTGATCTGGTTATTAATGTAAAAATAGACATTGGCGATTGCAAACGATGGATCATGTGACAGCTTGAATAAAGCTAGGACAATACAACAGTAAGGCACAGTTATGAGCACAGCATATGACGAGATTAAAACCCGACTACAAGGCTCTATGGTGGCCTTGGTAACGCCCATGCATCCTGACGGCACGGTCGATTATAAACGTCTGGCCGACCTCATAGACTGGCAGATCGAGCAGGGCACCCATTGCCTCGTTGCCGTGGGCACCACTGGCGAATCAGCGACTTTGTCGATGCAAGAGCATAGCGATGTGATTCGCTACTTTGTGCAGCACGTCAAAGGCCGTGTACCAGTGATAGCGGGTACAGGCGCGAATAATACGACTGAAGCCATCAAGCTCACCCAAGATGCGGCAGATGCTGGTGCAGACTG
>NZ_CAJGZV010000031.1 GCF_904846065.1 Psychrobacter immobilis | reverse complement strand
ATGGTTAATACCCATGGACGATGACATTAGCTGCAGAATAAGCACCGGCTAACTCTGTGCCAGCAGCCGCGGTAATACAGAGGGTGCAAGCGTTAATCGGAATTACTGGGCGTAAAGGGAGCGTAGGTGGCTCTATAAGTCAGATGTGAAATCCCCGGGCTTAACCTGGGAACTGCATCTGAAACTGTAGAGCTAGAGTATGTGAGAGGAAGGTAGAATTCCAGGTGTAGCGGTGAAATGCGTAGAGATCTGGAGGAATACCGATGGCGAAGGCAGCCTTCTGGCATAATACTGACACTGAGGCTCGAAAGCGTGGGTAGCAAACAGGATTAGATACCCTGGTAGTCCACGCCGTAAACGATGTCTACTAGTCGTTGGGTCCCTTGAGGACTTAGTGACGCAGCTAACGCAATAAGTAGACCGCCTGGGGAGTACGGCCGCAAGGTTAAAACTCAAATGAATTGACGGGGGCCCGCACAAGCGGTGGAGCATGTGGTTTAATTCGATGCAACGCGAAGAACCTTACCTGGTCTTGACATATCTAGAATCCTGCAGAGATGCGGGAGTGCCTTCGGGAATTAGAATACAGGTGCTGCATGGCTGTCGTCAGCTCGTGTCGTGAGATGTTGGGTTAAGTCCCGCAACGAGCGCAACCCTTGTCCTTAGTTACCAGCGGGTTAAGCCGGGAACTCTAAGGATACTGCCAGTGACAAACTGGAGGAAGGCGGGGACGACGTCAAGTCATCATGGCCCTTACGACCAGGGCTACACACGTGCTACAATGGTAGGTACAGAGGGCAGCTACACAGCGATGTGATGCGAATCTCAAAAAGCCTATCGTAGTCCAGATTGGAGTCTGCAACTCGACTCCATGAAGTAGGAATCGCTAGTAATCGCGGATCAGAATGCCGCGGTGAATACGTTCCCGGGCCTTGTACACACCGCCCGTCACACCATGGGAGTTGATTGCACCAGAAGTGGATAGCTTAACCTTCGGGGGAGCGTTCACCACGGTGTGGTTGATGACTGGGGTGAAGTCGTAACAAGGTAGCCGTAGGGGAACCTGCGGCTGGATCACCTCCTTATAGATGGCATTCGGTCAGCAAGAATTCACAACAAGTTGTTCTTTAGTTTA
>NZ_CAJGZV010000030.1 GCF_904846065.1 Psychrobacter immobilis | reverse complement strand
ACGTTGTGCCAATTCTGCTTCGATATCAGTCGAGTTTTCTGGCGTACGGCCCACGATGATTACTCGACCTGATCGTTCTACGCGGCGAGCAACGGTATGGAAGAATTCATACACTTCTTTAAGCTGGTCAGCATTACTGATATTACTGGCGTCAAAAAGCAAGACTTTAAATTTATCATCGCCGCCCGTATTGGCTTTTGCCTCAACACCCGCATCAGAAAGCGCATCTTTGATACCATCGCTGCTATTGACAAATACCTCGGCATGGACGTCTGACAAGATGCGGGCGATTGACTCACTCACGCTTTTGTCATCGCCAGCAGCGCGACCGACCAATACGCTACCGCGTACCAAGGGTTGACCACTATCAAAACGGTCAAGCTCTACCGGCATAGGCAAGCCTAAGTTTTTTGCGACTTTTTTACCAATAGAAGATTGAACAAAATCACCATAACGGTCTGACATAATATAGTTCCTATAACGAAAGGTTAAGATAAGAGTAAACGAAAAATGGAATTTGTCTTTTATAATCACTCATACAAACACCAACAAGTATAAAGACTCATCAGCATCATAATTATTTATATTTAGTAAATGGGTACAAAACTGCCTTAACTATACACTCACATGGTAAACAAGTCCAAAAGCCAAAAATGTCTATAACAATCTGTAAACAAGCCAGTATACAAGACAGTCTCTTTTTTTAGATTTAAAAATTGCTATCTTGTGCTAAAATCAGACCTATAAGTTATGGCAAATGCATTTAACGATAACAATATATTATCAAACGTGCCGTTATGCAATGCTAATGACCAATACTAGCCAGTCTACGAAAGTTATCATTCTAAGAAATACCATGACTGCCTCTATGGCTATCAGTGGACTGAGAGATTACTGAGCTTAAATAAGAGTCACATAGTTTGCTAAAGACATACAGTAAGGCAGCAAAAACGCCTTATGATACACAGCTAGACGGTACAATAAATGATAATATTTGTTCACTGCATTAAATCACTGAGTCATACTGCTGAGCAACTTAAGCAATATATTTTGATTAGTCACCCTTTTTAAGGGCTATTTTTTCTTTTTTTCTGCCACTATTTTAAGGATAATATTATGAGCAATAAAAATAATCACCCTA
>NZ_CAJGZV010000029.1 GCF_904846065.1 Psychrobacter immobilis | reverse complement strand
AGCGGAAGCGGCAGAAGCCGCCGAAGCGGCTGCTCTAGCAGCGGCTGCCACCGCAGAGACCGCACGCCTTGCTGCTGAACAAGCTCAAGCTGCTGCAGAAGACGCTGCCCTAAAAGCCAAAGCGGCGGCCGACAAAGCGGTTGGTGACGCTAAAGCGGAAGCCGACAAGAAAGTCACAGAAGCCAATCAACAAGCGGCTGATGCTAAAGCGCAGGCGGCAGAGGCTAAAAAACGCGCTGATGAGGCTGAAACGGCGAAATTAGATGCTGAGGCTAGAGCGAAAGCAGCAGAAGATGCTCTTGAAGCCGCGCAGCAGCTACCACCAGCTCCTAATAATCCAAAGGCTCCAGTCAATGCAACAGTAACTGGTTTCCAAAACAGTATTGCAGATCATGATAATAGTGGTATAAGTGCAAATACTTCTACTAGCTATGATACGTACACTGCGCTTTTGAATGAAACAGGTTCAAGAGACTTTAAAAACTCTATAAATTTAGAATTGAGAAACGCATCTGACGAAGATTATGAAGGTAGTTTCAAAAAGAGCGAACTTAAGAAAATTGGCGGTGTATTTAATAATAAATTAAATTATACGTCAACTTATAAGAACTTTGATGATCAGATGCAGATTGGTCATGTATATGGAGACCTTAAAGGCCCAGCCAATTTAATCCAACTATCTAAGCTATCGAACGTATATGTACAGGGTAATAGTACAAATATCGATGACATGCAGTACATGAAAACTCTCTCACAGTACAATATTGATAACAAAATCAATGATGGTAAAGTGAACTATAAAGGTGTGGCTAGCTACATCGGTAATAGTAAAGAGGAAATCATTGGTCATGACCCAATCATAGGGACTTCGGAGTTTAAAGTTGACTTCGTTGATAGCCAAGTCGATGGGACGTTATCATTTGATGGTTCTAATGTTAGCGAGAAAAAGATTAAAGCCGAAATCAGCGGTAATACCTTTGCAGGCAGTTGGAATGGTGTCGATACTAAAGGGGGCTTCTATGGTGAAGATGCCAAGCTATTAGGCGGTGTATATCAAGTTGCTGATGGTAAAGGTACTTATGGTGCCACTAAGGCGGACCCAAACGCCGAGCCAGTACCAGAACCTAAAGCTATAACAGGTGTTATGAGCAATACCATTAGTAGCGTATCAGGCTTAGGTACCGATGACGCAATTGGTTATCGTCAGTTTGTTACGGACAATCAAACCTTT
>NZ_CAJGZV010000028.1 GCF_904846065.1 Psychrobacter immobilis | reverse complement strand
CAAGATATGGGCACTATTACTGTAACCAGCCGTAGTCTATCAAACGGTACAGCTTCTGGCACTTATATAGCTGCTGGCTCAGGTGCAACTGGTAGTTTTACGCTCACACGTATTAACAATAATACTCGCGGTTATCTAAGTAATGTTGAGATAAAGCCTACAGGTCTTCCAGCTACAGGGACCAATGGTATAGAGATTAGCAACCTTGCAGATACTAATGTCAGCAATGATAAATTTACTTATACCTTTACCATTACTCCTAATGACAACACGGCTATCCATACTATTAAGATTGGTCAAGCCAGCTACACGACCAGCGGTAACTCAGAGGTTGCGCAACATACTTTAAATTTTACTAAAAGCACTTTAAACAGTCGAGCGGTTCAAGCAAGTGTTAGAACAAACCCAAGTGTTCCCTATTACTATGAAGCCATGGGGGATTATTTTATGGGTAAAAGAGATCCAGCTAACACTAATAACTTTATTTATAACGACCCACAACCTCATTTCAATTACGCGAAAATAGTGGCAATAAGCTATATTTTTATCGTTTTGACTTTCTTAACGGTACCAATCAGGGCGGTAATGTATATAGACCTAGCACTGCGGGTGGAGAAGTCAGTGTTCGAAGCGGTGCCACTGGCTTTTTACCGCCGACGCCAACCTTTTCAAACATTATAAAATCGACTTCAACCAGCCCTAATAATCAGACTACCTACCCTCCTTTAACATCAAATATTGCCGATGGTGGTAAATATATCAGCTATGGTATTGAAAACAGTGCCAGTAACTACGTAGTGGCAGTAAGAAATGCGAGCACTGTTACCTTAACTTATGAAGGTATCATGAATGGTAGTAACGGCTTGACAGGAGAGACGGTTGGTGAGACGTATAACGAATGGATCAGCTTTGGAGTAGAGAGCGAGCCCTTAAATTATATATTTTCTGGTACGGTATTTAATGATAACGGTGGTATCAGCGATAGCGCTGCTGACCCAGACAAGGTAGGCGCTCCTTATAGCAGTAATAGTAATTATTTTAATGGTACATTCGATAGCAATGAAGCAGGTGTTTTAGTTAAAACAGGGAGCGTCGCTAGTAGAGTTCGGCTAGTAAATGATTGTGATAACCCTACGACGACTTATGCCACCCAAACATTAACAACAGCTGACGCTGGCGTATATCGGTTCACTATACCCGTCACAGAAATTGGTAATAGAAACTCTGTCTGTATTATTGAAGATAATA
>NZ_CAJGZV010000027.1 GCF_904846065.1 Psychrobacter immobilis | reverse complement strand
AAATTTTAATGATTTAAACTCAAAATGAGCATAAATATAGCGCAAAGTGAGCAAGCTCGCAAGCAAAGGTAAGCATTTTATAGCTCTTTGTACCTGTGCTTAAAGTTTATAGAAATAGCATGCGGCAAGAATATCGCAGGAATAAGGTGGCGACTATTTGTTTCGTTTGGGCAATTTACTGTCCATTAACAAGCTTTGTAGCTCGATATCATGACGGAAACGGTAAAGCTTGGCAGGGCGACCGCGCTGAGCGCTACTACTCTGACCGGTTTCCATGACAAGGTTTTGCGCATCGAGCAGACGGCGGAAGTTTTGCTTGTGCAGGCGCACCCCTGATAAGGCTTCAACGCTTTGTTGTAATTGTGACAAGGTAAAAACGTCTGGCATTAAGCCAAAGATAAGCGGTCGGTATTCAATCTTTGCGCGCAATCTAGAGATGGCCGTCGCAATCACGCGGCGATGATCATAATACATGGGCACGCCAATCAGCTGCGACCAATCGGTAGGCAGCTTAGGTTGATGAGAAGTAGATTGATAAGAAGCAAGCTGCTGAGAGGTTTGCTCATTAAGTTGATAATTGAGCTGATAACTGGGTGGATATGTCGGTGCTTCAGGTATCAGTCCTGCTTCGTACAGCATCTCATAGCGTAGCAGTACATGCTCAGCGACCCACTCTCTACTCTCATAAGCCTTGTCATGACTTGCTGCGCTGGCATTCTCAATATCTGTATCGTCAGCGATAGATGCTGCCGTTAAGCCCCAGCATAAGCCAATACGCTGACGGCGACGCTGCTGAATGACCTCATCAGACCCAGCGTTTGCCCAGTCCAATAACGCCGGCACGATGTAATCCAGAATGATGCTAGGCGTCCCATCCAAGTGATTTTCCCATGGAAAATAATCATACCAATCTCGCCATAGCGCCTGACTTTGGCGTGCTTGCATTTGTGTCTCTTGCACCAGACCCAGATAGCTCACATACACCAGTGCATGACCATCAACATTGCGTCTATTGGTATCGACAAAGGTATATAACTGCTCTAGATAACCAAGCGGCTGCTGCGTTTGCTCTTCCACCCATTGCCGTACACCTGCTTGCAAGGAGCGATGCAACGGCATCAAAGGGCCATTGGGCAAGAGTTTGCCTTGATCCACTGTTAAGACCCGGGCGCTGTGGTCGGTAATCGCAACTAACACCGCGACCACCTCAGTGGTACCACTTCCCTGTTGATGTGCATGTGAATAAGACAACGTCATGACTTTAGCAACGATC
>NZ_CAJGZV010000026.1 GCF_904846065.1 Psychrobacter immobilis | reverse complement strand
CCCAATCGCGTCTATGTGTCATCTAGACAAAATCTAGGAATGGAGGAGCTGTCACTTGCGGTTCAGCAGCTGCTTACCGGTACCTTGACGACCTTTGATTTGACGCTGCCTTATACGGCTGGTCAATTTAAAAACACCTTGTATGAGCTGGGCGTTATCTTAGAAGAAAGCTACGATGATAATGGTCATGAGTGCCTAACGATTCGTCTGCCTAGCGAACGCCTAAAACAGCTGCTGGGTCAGGCCGACTTGAATCCTTTAGATGTATTGCCATTAGCGCAAGCCACGCTACTGATGCCCATACTGGAAGAGTTCGAGCAGCCTGATGAAGAGGATGAACCGTCTATGACAGCAGCCGAAGAACAAGCGTTTGACGAATTTAATGCCCTCAACGCTGAGACATTAGATTCAGAGCAGTCTAAAGCGCTAGAAACGAAAATTCCAGATTCACAGACTTAAATAGCTGCCTAATACAATGATGGGCTTATTAATACAATTAGTTGATTGGTATATTATGATGGATGGTATATTATGATGGATGGTTTAGTATAATCGATTGCCCATCATAAATTATTAAATGATAAATGGACGCTATCAACGATATCGTCCATTTTTTTGACTTTTTTATGTCAGTGGTTTTTTAATAAAATCTAGCAGATCAATAACACGCCCTAGCAGCCCATAGGCTTTATTAGTTGGACCACTCTCTATATAATCGAGCTTTATATAATCAACCAATCTTGCAGCCTAAAACTCGCGACACAAAATACTGAGTGCTCAAGACTATTATTAATGCTAGCAAAAATATTCTTCTTTGCTGTGCTCGTGGCATTATTGCCTACTCGCTTTTATAAACATATCCTCTCTCTGACTTGGCCAGAACCGCTTATGAAGTCCACTCACTCCTCGCGTGTACCCCTATGGATGGCTGTCATCCTAACGTTGTCCATGGTCATCTTGGTCCGCGAATCTGCCGTTATTATCTGTCAGTGGGTAGGTATTGAAAAAGCGGCCAATATCGTTGGCCTAGTTGCCATGTTCTTTATTTTAATGGCATGGCGATTACTCAAAGGTCTGCCCAGTTGGCTCACCCAAGCCAGCAACACTTTACTCGTCGATAGTGGCTTTGCTTTTTTACCAGTATCAGCTGGAGCAGGCTTGCTGTTATTCGCCTTAGGAGATGAATTTTGGGGTGTGATGCTGACCATGTTAATCAGTACGCTCATACCACTGTGGGGATTGGCTATTCTTGCCAATCACTGGCTAAGCGATAGCGC
>NZ_CAJGZV010000025.1 GCF_904846065.1 Psychrobacter immobilis | reverse complement strand
CGATGCCGATAAGGTCAATAAACGACTACTCAATATGTTGGGGCTATAAATGATAAAACGACTTTTTGATATCATCGCTGCGACCACGGCCTTAGTAGTGTTGTCGCCGGTATACGCTATTACTGCTTATAAAGTAAAAAAACACTTTGGCTCACCTATCTTATTCCATCAGACGCGTCCTGGCTTAGATGGAAAGCCGTTTGAAATGATTAAATTTCGTTCTATGGGCAATGCTATAGATAAAGAGGGAAATCTGTTAGAGGACAGTAAGCGCCTAACGCCATTTGGTAAGGCATTACGCAATAGCAGTCTTGATGAGCTACCAGAGCTATGGAATGTGCTTAAGGGTGATATGAGTCTGGTTGGTCCACGACCATTATTGATGGAGTATCTACCACTATACAGTGACGAGCAAGCACGGCGACATCAAGTCAGACCGGGGATTACTGGTTACGCTCAAGTCAACGGGCGCAATGCGATCGGTTGGGACGAGAAGTTTAAGCTCGACACGTGGTATGTCGACAACCAATCATTATGGTTGGACATAAAAATACTCTTTAAAACAGTAAAGAAAGTCATCGTCAAAGACGGCATCAGTGCCGATGGTGAAGCAACCATGAGCAAATTTACAGGTTCTGAATAGTGGTCATACAAAAAGATGAGGTATGCAACTATAGTCAAAGTATCCTAAAACCGCGACGGTATTACTGATGTATCTATATTACTTTTCACTGGCCATATTGTCTAAAGCCATTGCTATTTAAAGTCAGTGCTGTTTAAAACTATTGTTATATATGTCATAGAAATGGCTGCAAATCGTGACAATCACACAGTCAGCTTTAAGTCGCTACCATGGAGGAATATATGCTAAATACCCCTTTTTCACCTTGGCCAAGTTTCACTCAAGCAGAAGCCGATGCTGTCAGCCAAGTCTTGTTGTCTAACAAAGTCAACTACTGGACAGGGCAAGAGTGCCGACAGTTTGAGCAAGAGTTTGCAGACTGGTCAGACAGTGAGTATGCGATTGCGTTGGGCAATGGTACGCTGGCTTTGGATGTGGCATTGCAGGCACTTGGTATAGGCGTAGGCGATGAAGTAATCGTTACTCCGCGTACTTTTATTGCTAGTATCTCAGCGGTCGTCAATGCTGGAGCAACGCCAGTGTTTGCTGATGTCGATGAGGCAACAGGTAATATCACCCCTGAATCAATTGAAGCGGTATTGACCAACAAGACTAAAGGCGTCGTCTGTGTACATCTGGCAGGTTGGCCATGCGAGATGGATGGCATCATGGCGCTG
>NZ_CAJGZV010000024.1 GCF_904846065.1 Psychrobacter immobilis | reverse complement strand
GAACAGCAGCAGCAAGCTCAAGTGCTACTCGACCGCACCGCATAGTCAATAACCTCCTCTCGTATCAGCAAGTATTTTCTATATCATTTAGAATATATACTTGCTGATTTTTTTTGCATTTCACCTTTATAATATCTATTATCATACTACCTATCATTCCTAAGCTTTCCTCTCTTTTTTTCACATTCATTGACTGCGTCCATACTATGCCATCCTCTGTTATGACAAAAAACCTATCCGACCCTATTCACCTCATTTATGCTGGTGGTACTTTTGGTAGCTACGGACGACCCTTAGCACCTTTATCTGCTGAAATATTTTTGCCTACATTGCAACAACTGCTGGCTAAGCAAGATAATGCGAGCCATCTACCTAAGATTTCATGGCTTGACAATGCATTAATTAAAGACAGCAGCCAACTGACTCCTAGCGACTTTGTACATTTTTATACGCTCCTATTAAGCGCCTATGCACAAGGTAACAGACGCTTTGTCTTAATCACTGGTACTGACACCTTAAGTTATTTAGGGGCGTTTTTAGCAGAAGCGTTCGCCGGTAGCGATATTAGTATCGTTGTGACTGGCAGTATGCGCCCGTTACTAGACAGTGAAGTGTTGCATGACTATAGTGTCGATGCCAATAGTGACGCATGGGACAATCTGACTGACGCCTTAAAACTCGCAGCGGCTGGCGAATCAGGCATTAAAATTTGCTTTGGTGGTGAGTCATGGCCAGCACAAACGGTGCAAAAGATACACAGTCATGATCTAATGGCATTTACCGGACATTCTCGAGCCGCTTATCCTGCCAATAGTTATATAAGAGCATTACCAGACACGCGGCGACAGCATTGGCTTGATGACCAATACGATATAATTGATGCTATTCAAGGTCGCGCTGAGCAGGTGCGCATCCATGCTTTATACTGTTTGCCTAATGACACCGAGGTGATGAGCAATCAGCTACAAGCATTATTGTCGCAGCCACCCTCTGGCATTATGCTACTAGGATTTGGCGCAGGCAATGTCCCCTATTCGGACGCGCTGGCAGCTGCTCTACAACTGGCTTATGAGCGCGGCCACATGGTGATCTGTGCCAGCCAATCGCCCTTTGGCGGGGTGAGCGATAGTTACGCTGCTGGTAGTTGGCAGTATGATTATCATGTAATAGCTGGCGGGCGCTTAACGATCCCCGCTATTTATGCTCGCTTATTATGGCTGCTGCTGCGCTATGACAGTCCTGCAAGGCGTCGACAGCGCTGGCTGAATAATGTCACCCAAGCTGGTACAACGATTAAAAAACGC
>NZ_CAJGZV010000023.1 GCF_904846065.1 Psychrobacter immobilis | reverse complement strand
ACAAGTTGATTTTGATGAAAGTGATGCCTTAAATATAGAAACCATCACCTATCAGCAAACCAGCATCAACCACTATCACCGCCTCTACTTGCGAGACAACAAGCTCGTCGGCGCGGTACTCTACGGTGAGGTAAATGAAGGCGGTTTTTACAGTGAACTGGTTAACAGTAGCACTGATATTACAGCGATAAGAGAGCATTTAATCTATGGTGCGGCCTACTGTGATTTGAATACCCTAAATTCAAGCAATATAGCAAAGGATGCAGTAGAGGAAGTCTTATGAATGACAACCTCAGCGAAAAGACTCTAAAGGTTTCTAAAAATACCCAAAACATGACAAGCCAAGTCATTGCGACGCAAGATATAAGTGCAACCACAAACCCTACTCAAATAACGCCACTAGGCGCTTTAAACAACCATTCGGTAACGACCATTCGTACCACTTGTCCTTATTGCGGCGTCGGCTGCGGGGTTTTAGCTCAGGTTGATACAGCTGGCACTATCAGTGTAACAGGCGACCCTGAGCATCCTGCCAATTTTGGCAAACTGTGCTCAAAGGGGAGTGCGCTGGCACAAACTTTAGGTAGTACGCGGCGCTTAACCGAACCTTATTATCAAAACAAACTGATGTCTATGCAACGACAACAGGCTATGCCAATAGCGCCATTAGATACAGCTTCTAGTAATAAAGCTATAAACGCATCTGCGACAAAAGCGCTCATAGAAAATACGGATTGGGACACAGTATTAGAAGATATTGCTCAGCGCCTAAATGACACTATTACCAAACATGGTCGAGACAGCATTATGTTCTATGTCTCAGGGCAGCTATTGACTGAAGATTATTATGTCGCCAATAAATTTATCAAGGGCTTTATCGGTAATAACAATATCGATTCTAACTCGCGTCTATGTATGTCATCAGCGGTGGCGGGACACAAACGTGCGTTTGGCGCAGATGTCGTCCCTGGTAACTACGAGGATTTAGAAGCCTGTGATTTATTAGTGCTGGTTGGCTCCAATATGGCATGGTGTCACCCTATATTATTTGGGCGCTTCCTTACTGCCAAAAAAGCGAATGCTAATAAAAAACTCATCGTTATTGACCCGCGCCGTACTGACTCTTGCGAGTTTGCAGATTTACATTTGCCTATCGCTGCGGGCACCGATACGCATTTATACAATGGACTACTGCATTATCTTAGCGAGCAAGAATGCGCAGATGAGGCTTATCTTGAGTATGCGAGCGGTGTTGATGACGCTTTGAGTGCGGCTAAAACATGGAGCATTGAGAAAGTGGCAAGCGCTTGCCAAGTCAGTATCCAAAGTATTCGCCAGTTCTATCAGCTAGTCGCTAGCCATGATAAGACAGTGACCGCGTTTAGTATGGGCGTCAACCAGTCCAAAAGCGGCACTGACAAGGTC
>NZ_CAJGZV010000022.1 GCF_904846065.1 Psychrobacter immobilis | reverse complement strand
CAACCAATGTGCCCCAGCCTTGTAGCCAGTCAACGCCGTTACCTTTTAATAACGCTGCCACACCGCCAGTCAATTGCTTAACGATACCTTCTTTGCGAGCAATCATTTGCTCGATATCGATAGCGACGTCGCCAGTGCTAATACCATGTTCTTCAAGATCATGCTTGGTCGCTTCATAACGATGCGAACTATCAAGTAGGGCTTTTGATGGGATACAACCAACGTTTAAGCAAGTACCGCCAAGAGCAGGCTCACCTTTATAAACACGTTTTTCGATACAAGCGACGCTCATACCAAGCTGCCCTGCACGAATCGCTGCTTCGTAACCACCAGGACCGCCGCCGATAACGACTAGATCATAATTATCTTTCATAGTACGTTCCTATTTTTAACCCCACTCTCAACTTCGAAAGTGATTGAAAAAAGAAGAGCGCCTCACTAATCTATTGTTTTCGACCAAGAATACAATGGAGTTGTGAGATGCCCATAGACGAATTTATCATCAATATCTATTTAATGGTAGAGCAATATTACAAAATAGTCGTCACCAAACCCTTGCGAAGTGCAGGTTACGCGCCAAAGCTAAGTGATCCTGAGGTTATTTGCATGGAGATGGTCGGTGAATTTTTACACCTTGATCAAGACAAACAAATTTGGCAATACTTTACCCAGCATTGGCAAGACTGGTTTCCAGCCATCGGCTCATACCCTAACTTCGCAAAGCACTGCGCCAATCTGTGGCAAGTCAAACAGCAGATACAAGATAAAGTCAGTCAAATTGAAGGCCGTGACAACATTCATTTTATGGATGGCTTTCCGATACCCGTCTGTCATTATGGACGCGCTTATCGGCATAAGAATTATCAAGACTTAGCAGCTTTTAGCTACTGTGCCGCTAAGCAAGAGAGGTACTATGGCTTTGAAGGCCATTTGCTTGTTAACTTATCGGGCATGATTAAAGGCTTTACCTTTGCTCCTGCCAATGTTGATGAAAGAGCGGTTGCCCCAGAAATCACCACTCATATTCATGGGCTACTTGGCGCTGATAAAGGGTATATCAGCCCTAGTCTGACATCGTACTACGACGCTCAAGGCGTGGATTTACAAACGCCACTCAGAGCCAACATGAAAGAGGATAGACCCAAACCTGTGGTAAGGCGGCTAATGAAAGCCCGCCGTATCGTTGAAACAGTCATTGGTCAGCTATCAGAACGATTTAATATACAAAGGGTACGAGCAAGAGATTTATGGCATTTGTCTCATCGATTGATTCGTAAGATTCTTTCACACAATCTGTGCTTTGTACTCAACAAAAAACTTGGTAATCCGCCTCTTCAGTTTGATTTGCTTATTTCAAGTTGAGAGTGGGGTTATAGATTATAAGTTCTTACAAAATCCTATCATTAGTCCTGCCATTTTTTATTATGATGAGAGAGTTAAGCAAATCACAAATA
>NZ_CAJGZV010000021.1 GCF_904846065.1 Psychrobacter immobilis | reverse complement strand
TGGCTGTCACCCTCCTTTTATCTCCTCAGCATACTTTCTGACACACCACCATATAACCTTTGCCCATATTATCTGAATCTATCTTTTGCATTGAGTGTAATTCAAAACGGCCTGTGTTATCAGAGATGCCTTGAATGTCATCTGTTAAGTAGACGGTGATATTGCTAAGTGGCTGATCAGTTTGACTGTCAATTAGCTGTCCTTTTATAGAAGGTGTGACATAAAAGGCCTCAGGTTCTTGCGCAGTACAAGATGAGGTTACTAAAGCAGTTAGCCAAAAGATACTGAATAATCTAACTTTACTAGACGGCTTCATGGTCCACTCCATCTGGTAGTGGAATGCAATTTACCTCTTTTTGCGACTGATTAGATTGGCAGTAAGACATATCTTCTATATATTCGTTGTATTTATAGTTGTCTTCTAGCTGCACACCATCTGGTAATTTATCAAGATAAATTATACCCATATGTACGTACTCAGGGACCTCTGAAGCTCTTTTAGCTTTTATTCTTGGAAGACCAAAATTCCAGTAATCTTTACTCTTATAATCTTTTTTATATACGGTCATGTCGCTTTCACTTAGTTGTTTGGACTCCCAATCGTCAGTTGAAGAGCTCTTAATCTCAATAGCAGGTAGTCGAAAAAAACCGTCTTTGTCAGTTGTGGTAGATGCTGAACTGGTATATATAATGCTGACATCACTGATGGGTTGCTCTGTAGTTTTGTCTAGCACTTGTCCTGTAACGATAGGCGTTAGATAGTGCGTAGTAGTAGGTTCTGCCTGACAAGAAGTTAATGAAGCTGATAATAAACATAGTCCAGATAATAATTGTATTTTCATACCTAACCTCTACTTACTAATGGGACAACTTTAATCATTGATAACCATAAATCAATGATTCCGCTGAACAAGCAGAAGCTAACAAACCACTGAATAGTATTTTAGCCAGTAATAAAGGCTGAATTAAAGGCGTGATTTTCCTTTGATACATTAAAACCTCGTTAGAAAATGCTATTGAACAGGCTGATTTGGACTCACCTGCTCATACGTTTTACCTTCTGTTACAGGTATGCAGTCGACTTCTCTTTGAGATTGAGTAGGCTTACAATAACCTACAGTCAAGTATTCAGTTTTATACTCAGCTTCTTTACCAGCTGGTACTGGCATCAGGTAAATTTTTCCCATATTGACATATCTTTTTTGACCATCGGCGCTAGTCGTGAAAGCTAATCCTCCATTCGTATATGACTTATATTCATAGCCTTCTTTAAATATTGCAAGACTCGCACCTCGCCTAGACCTACTCTCCTGATAACTTGGTTCGTTGAAAGTATATTCAACTGTAGTAAATGGAACAGTAAATCGACCTTGTTTATCAGTGTAGTCAAGAGCTTGACGATTGATCACAGTTTTGACACCTTCAATAGGCTGATTGGTTTGCTTATCAATGACCTGACCCGTGATCTGCGGAGCAACGTAGACTAGTTTTTTCTGA
>NZ_CAJGZV010000020.1 GCF_904846065.1 Psychrobacter immobilis | reverse complement strand
AATACTTTCATTTACGTCATAGTGATGAGCAGCGCGGTATTGGCGGCTTGTTTTATGATGATGTTAATACTGAGAGTCGAGGCTGGGGTTTTGACACCTGCTTTAACTTTATGCAGGCGGTTGGCAACGGTTATCTTGATGGTATTTTGCCAATCTTTGAAGCTCGTAAAAATGTGCCCTATACTGAAGCAGAGCGTGAATTTCAGCTCTATCGCCGTGGCCGCTATGTCGAATATAACCTTGTTTATGACCGCGGCACGCTATTTGGTCTTCAGAGCAATGGGCGTATCGAATCCATCCTAGTCAGTATGCCGCCACTTGCCAGCTGGCACTATCGCTTCGAACCTGCCGCAGGAACGCCTGAGTTTGAGCTGACAGATTTTTATTTAAAACCTCGTGAATGGTTGACTTTATAGTCCTTGTTGGCATAATAATAAACAAGTGTCTCAGTTTATAAAAAGTGACGCCACTTTAATAAGGTCAGCTTATAGAGCTGGCCTTTATTCTGTAAGCCCTACTCAGCTTTTATAATTGTCTACAATCCTATCAATAGTAGCTATTTTGACAGTACTGCTATATATAGTGATATATACATAGTGAAACGGCATTTTATTTAAGATCAGTATTTGAGGCCAGCATTTGCAGGCCACTCTATAGTTGCTCCAATTTAAAAGAGGTACAAGGCAACTGAGTGCCGATGTATATGCAATACTTCAAGCGAGGTTAACGCTGTAACTTTTTTAAATTGGAGCAACTATAATACTATTAATAACATTTAAAGGAGTAATATACATGGCAAAGGTTCAAGCCCACCACTCATTAAAATCTATCTTCGGCATCACTCTAATGGCAGCAGCTCTAGGCCTGACTGCTTGTAGCAGTCCCGCTGACCCTGATATCAAAGCCCGCCAAGACAGTATGAAAAGCTGGGGCGATGCGACAGGTATCATGGGTGATATGGTTAAAGCCCCAGATACTTTCGATGCTGAGGTCTTCAAAGAACAAGCTGCTTTCTTAGCAGAAGATGCGAGTAAGCCTTGGAGTCATTTTGAAAACCAAGAAGCCGTTGGTAATGCCACTGACGCTGTCTGGAGCAATGTTGAGGAGTTCCGCGCTGAAGCAGATAACTTCCAAAAAGTCACTGCTGATCTAAATACAGTCGCGCAGACAGCCACAACAGTGAAAGATGTACAACCAGCCTTTAAAGAAGTTGGCGCCAGCTGTAAGTCATGCCACACTGATTTTAGAGCCAAAAAAGACTAAACCACTGGTTATGACGTTATAAGCAGACTGCTAAAAAGCCGCCCTATGATAGGGCGGCTTTTTATTAAGTTGGCTCAGTATTACAGACCGTACCTCTTATTGATTGACACGTTCCTGCTCATTGAGTTTATTTACAATCGCTTTTACAGAAGGATCACTCAAATCGATCGTACGTATGGGGAAAGGTATGTTCACCCCTGCCGCATCAAGAGCTGTCTTAATCTCTACGATAACTTGATGGATTGAG
>NZ_CAJGZV010000019.1 GCF_904846065.1 Psychrobacter immobilis | reverse complement strand
CTGCTATATGAGCCTCTAGACTGCTTTTTATAGGGTGCATCGCATTGACTACAACGATTGGCCCACAGATTACCATGCAAATGAGTCACGCTACTACCAGCCTGCTCATGTAAGTCATCGACATTTTGCGTGATGAGTGTTACCTGCTGGTCGGTTGATTGGCTATGGTATTGCCACTGCGCTAAGGCCTCATGAGCAGGATTCGGTTTTTTGTCCGCGACCAATTGTCTGCGCCACTGATACCACGACCATACCAGCTTTGGGTTGCGAGTGAACGCCTCGGGTGTCGCCAAATCCTCAACGCCGTAGTTCTCCCACAATCCTGTTTGTTTGTCTCGAAAAGTGGGAATACCGCTTTCTGCTGAAATCCCTGCGCCCGTTAAAATGCAGATGCGTTGTTTTGAGTCCAATAGTTTGGCGGCAAGCGCTACTTCAGCTATTAACGCTGGTGGTAATTCTGCTAACATGGCATAACCCCTGCTTACAATGGATACATATTTCTATGATAGATGGAATTTGGTGGCTTGTCATGTTGCTAGCCGTGGTCGCAGCCCTTTGGCTGGTCGCAAAGACGCGAGGCGCAAAAGCGGATGAGACCTTTGATAATAAATCACCCAAAGGCGCGAAAAAACCTAGTAATGATGACCTACAAAAAACAGCGGTATTAATTAATAACTATTTTCCTGACTATCGCGTTAATCGTAAGGCCAATCATTTAGTTATCAGCGAGCAAAACAAAAAGATTGCGATGATTACTATTGATAAAAAAGTGGCTGCTGGTCAACGGCGTCTAGGCGACGTACCCGTGATTAATTACCACCGAGTCCCCAACCGTGCCCAATTAACTGCAAACTTACAGGATGCAGAGTAGTGTCAGTCATACAGTTTTATAAATAGGCAATCAGGCAGGCAAGTAGGAAGGCAAATTGCGGCTCAATTAGAAGATGACATATATTGAATAGAGGTTGACAACGATATGTACAACATTTTATAGGTGTTAATACATCATAGTTAATAACAGCTAAAGACGCAGAGCGTTGCTGTTAAAGGTTTTTGGAAGTGTTAGTAGGTAGGGTGCTAGAAGTATTAGGAGGTAATGCTAGGGAGAGATGAAATATCATTCATAAGAAGTGGTGCGCTCGGCGGGAATCGAACCCACGACCCTCGGCTTCGGAGACCGATACTCTATCCAACTGAGCTACGAGCGCATAATACGAGTTGACTGCTAGGTTGCTCAATACTGCATACTACGTTTAATTGAGTATTATTGACAGGGCAGTCTGTCGAAAAATAAAGACCGCCTAGTCTAACAAATAAAAGCCAGAAAGCCAATGAGCGAAGGCTGCTATTGACGCTTTTTAAGAAAAAACAAGATAGTCATTAAACAGGCATGGCAATTTACCTGCCTTTTCCCTTATAATGTCAGGGACAATTCATATTTATAATCACCGATTACAAGTGCGCTTGCAGGCGGGATGGCTGTTTGCTATTGATGACGAGGTGTCGTTAAAAGAGGATAAACAGAATGTCCAAGT
>NZ_CAJGZV010000018.1 GCF_904846065.1 Psychrobacter immobilis | reverse complement strand
ATAGAGTCATCTGTCCATTGGGTATTGTTGGATCCGTAAAACAGTACATAACGGTACGTCGCAAATAAATTTTTAGCATCTTCAGTAAAGTAACTATCTGGGTATGTTTTAACATAGTTCTCCCAAAACACAGCACGGGCCATCACCTCGTCAAAAGACACCGCCACCGCACCATCATTCCAAAAAATATCCTGATTGTCTTTTGCCATACGTTGAATAAATATGGCTTGATCTGCAGGTAGATAAGGGACAAATAGGTCTGCCATCGCCTTTAGATTATGATGAAATTTGAAGATGCCTTCGCCTACATACAGCACGCTAACGTCAGCGTTACTCTGCACCAATTCACTAAGATATCGTTTACGTGGGCTCAGTGCTTTTAGTTGTTCAACGGATAATTGTTTGCCTTGATTTATAGTCTCTGCTACATCGTGAAAGCTTGCACAGTCCATAGAATCATTAGAACCCAAAAAACGTCCGTACAGTGCTTGATATTCTGTTAGCCATTGCAGGATTTCGACGTTCGCAGTCATTGGCAAGCAAGCATTTAATTGTCGTTGGATACCATGAATATCTTCAATTTTACTTTTGTTATCAATGTCCTTCATAGAAGCACTGAGCTTAGTGCACACCAGCTTATTTGTTAACTGTTTTTCAGACAATGCGACCAATGCATTAGTGAGTGCTCTTGGCGTTTTTGCTTCTATTAATGGCTGCGTGCTTGGCTGTTTTGCCGTTTGCGTGGACATTGATGACTTATTTAATGTATCTGAGTTATCTGAGTTGTCTGAGTTTTTTTCATATCAGATGGAGGTTGGCAAGCGCTCATAGCAAATAATAGGCTTACTCCCATCATGAGTGACAATGTGGTCTTTTGCATATGCGGTATCCTTTGAGTACGTCCTAAAAATGGTAGCCATCATAACCATTGTCGACTAAATAGTGTCAGTATACAGCGGCTATGTCAGCTGATGACATAATCAGCCAATATTATTAAAGTCATTTGCTTAATATCATCATAAGAGGACTTGAATAATGAGTATTATCAATACCGATATCATGCCATATCGGTATTTTTGTTTGTAATTTTTCCTTGAATAACCGCAGCTGTCCCTTATAATAACCGCAGCTATCCCTTATAAAGAAAACCAATAAAAGCATATTTACCTATGCTCTTATAAGCACTTTTAACACATGCTTTGACTATAAATAATTTTTATAATTGGTAAAAATAGGAAACCTTATGGCACACGATATTTTATTTGAGCCTGTAAAAATGGGCACACAAACGCTAAAAAACCGCATTATGATGGCCCCACTGACACGTCTGCGTGCCGTTGAGCCAGGCGATGTCCCTATCACATGGGCAGCAGAGTACTACTCGCAGCGTGCAGGGGCGGGCCTTGTCATCACTGAAGCGACGCAAGTATCGTTTCAAGCAAAAGGCTATGCAGGCGCACCAGGGCTACATACTCAAGATCAAGTCACTGCATGGAAAGCCATTGTTGACAATGTCCACGCTAAAGGTGGCAAGATCGTCGTCCAGCTATGGCACACAGGACTTGTCTCACAT
>NZ_CAJGZV010000017.1 GCF_904846065.1 Psychrobacter immobilis | reverse complement strand
TGGGCTATGACTGATTGGATACCCAACTGTTTACAAGCTCGCACAATGCGTAAGGCAATCTCGCCACGGTTAGCAATTAAGATTTTTGAGAACATGTCGATTTTCCTAAGCTGATATTCCTAAAAAGTATAGTACGTAAGCAATGTACGCTAATCTTAGCTGGCTGGTTCAATAACAAACAAGGCCTGTCCATATTCTACAACATCACCTTCATCAACTAATGCCTCTTTAATAGTGCATGGAAACTCAGCTTTGACCTCGTGCATCATTTTCATAGCCTCAATAATACATAGCGTCTGTCCTTTGTCTACCTTATCCCCTACTTTAACAAACTCGTCAGCTGTAGGCTCTGAGCGTCGATAAAAAGTGCCTAGCATAGGTGCTGTTACTTGTTTTTGGGCGTCTTCATTTGCCTCTTTTTTATTGAGAACTGCGTCATCATTACCAACATCGTTTTGATTGCTCTCAGCGCTTATATTCGCTCGCTGTTTTGAGCCGGAAGTGCTAGCAAGATTGCGCTTATTGTTATTGTTGTTGTCACCACTGATACTCTCGTTGCCATCAGATCGACATATTATAGAGATACGCGCGTCACCATCCGTTACTTCTAAGGAATTTATGTTAGAGCGTTCAGCTATCTTTATCAGCTTTTCGAGGTCAGGGAAGTTAATATTCATATTATTATCTAGTCCATTAGAGTGAAAAGAACACCATTATTTTATTTGAATATATTGAATTGCTTCATTTAATCGTAGCATATATTTTTCGTCGGATTTTAACTAAATAACCATCATCAGCTTGATATCAAACCTATTTAAAAACAGTCAATTCACTATAAAAAAATTACACTCTTAAGCGTGCTTGAGTTATTACATATACATCGGCACTCAGTCACTTTTTATCTTTTTTAAATTGTATAAACTATAGCTTAACACCAGTCAAAAGTTATTATTTACAACCACTAAAAATTGGTTAAGCCTATGTAGAAGTAGAATTAATCGCGTCAAACTTAGCCAAAACCATCAGTTATATCTGATAATTTTGACTAAGTATCAATATATCTAACTAGTATAGAAGATGGGCTACTGAGGTGATAATAACTAAGCTAATTAAAGTACGGAGAATGAAGATCATAAACAGCTCTAACACATTGAGCTTGATATTTGATTTCAAAATTAGCGCCCCGACCTCAGACATATAAATAATCTGGGTAATAGAGGCCGCTCCAACGATAAATCGTGTCATCTCACTTTCAATGCTTTTACCAACCAACGCTGGTAGATACATATCAGCAAAGCCCATAATCATGGCAGGCGCAGCTTCTGCCGCTTCTGGAATCTTTAACAATTCAAGCACTGGCACGAGGGGCGCGGATATCCAATTAAATACCGGCGTGTACTCTGCTAGCCCCAGACCAATGGTGCCGATAGCGAAAATAACAGGGATTAAGCCGAAATAAATATCAAATAGATTCTTTACGCTATGCTTAAATACGCTCGCCAGACTGGGCATAGAGTGCGCACGCGTCACGGCACGATTGAGCGCCCACTGCGGCATACTATACTGCGCAGGAATCTCTTCATCTAGCATACATTTGCCAGAATGGTAAGTGTTGGCCTTTAATGACAATGGC
>NZ_CAJGZV010000016.1 GCF_904846065.1 Psychrobacter immobilis | reverse complement strand
TACTAACAGACCTGAAAATCTTAATAAAATAGCTAGATGGCTCAGTACTTTAACGTATGCATTTAATAATGAAAATGATTTAGTGTTCAAAGCTGACAGATCTGAAAGTTATATCTACGAGGAAAAAGAAAGGGTTTATTTGAAAGCTGAAGCTATTGATGTTTTGGAGAAAAACCTTATTTCTTTCAAAGAGTTATACTGGAATGACGGTTACTTGCATCACGATGATGTATTGTTTTTTAGCTTTCAAATTATAAAAAAATATCCTTTTGTCTTAGATGTTTTAAGAGCTAAATTTCCCTACTTCTTTGTAGATGAGTTTCAAGATAGTAACCCTATTCAAGTTGAGTTACTTCGTCAGATTGGAGAGCGAGATACTATCGTAGGAATTATTGGTGATAAGGCGCAGTCTATATTTCAGTTTCAAGGTGCAAAACCAAAACAGTTTGATGATTTTCAGCTAGAAGGTATACATGATTACAAGATAGATAACAATAGACGTAGTACGAAAGAAATTATTAACTTATTAAACCATATAAGACCTAATTTTAAGCAACAAGGTCAAGATGAGTTTAATGGAAATAAGCCTATTATTTACGTTGGGGATAGATTAACTGTTCTGCGAACAATTGAAATAACACTTTCTGAAGAAGAAATAACAACACTCTCTTGGAAAAATATAACTGCTAATGCTTTGAAAAAAGATGTTGAAGGTATAGATTTAAACGACAACTTATTCAAAGATTTGAAAGGTGTTGATAGTCCCAATCGCTATAGATTAGTTATACCGTGCATAATGGCTGTAGAATTATGTCGTGAAAATAAAATTAAAGAAGCTTTAAGTGAACTTAAAAGATATTTTGGGAGAAGTAGTCAAGGTAAAAAGGATGCGTTAGATTTACTTTTTCTACTGAATAGTAAATACGATGAATACTGTAATAAACCTATAATGACTCTTTATAGTATATTAAGAGCAGATTCAGGTATAGAAGGGCTTAGTAATTTCAGAGCTGGAAGTCCTAAAAATTTCTACGACAATACTAATTATAAGAGCTTAGCTTTATGTGTAAATATTGTTGAAGATACCAGTAGTAATATTACTATACACAAATCAAAAGGTGCTGAATTTGAGAATGTTTTACTTGTCTTGAATGATGAAGAAGAAATCGATTTTATAACTAATGCTAATTTAGATGGTTTAGAAAAACATAGGCTTAAGTATGTTGCTGTAAGTAGAGCTATACAGAACTTATTTATCACAGTACCAGATTTGAGTACGGAAAAGGCTGAACTGATTGAAAACTTGGAGCTAGTAGATATTATTAGGCTTAGTGATATACCAAACCATTCTACGCCCCCGAATTAAATTCTGCTTTGTCTAGAAAGGTTGCCCTAAAAAGCATTTTAGCCGTGACTGACGCGATATCCTGTGCGACTAAGCGGGTTGCGGGCACTTGGCTGAGGGTAGTATCGAGAATACAGGAATGCCATCAGCCGTTAGTGCCCGCCACGCTTAGGGGTACAGATACAAGCAGAAGGCGCGATTAGCTCCCCAATATTATCAGCCACAATACTCCCACCTTTTGACCATTTCTAATACGCCGATACCTAAAACTTGCGCAGACTACTTGGCGGGGTAGCCTGTGATGTCT
>NZ_CAJGZV010000015.1 GCF_904846065.1 Psychrobacter immobilis | reverse complement strand
ACACAATACTATCAACACTGATACTGCCCATAGTTTTTCGCCAAACTATTAAACATAGAACTAACATTATGAATAATAATGACGACCCACCAGCATAGCCAATCCCTAAAGAACGATCAACGAAATCTGCAATTGTGGTCCCAAGAGTAGTGGTCGCGACGATAGTACCCCAATACAACCACTTATTAAACTGTTTTGCTTTGATTTGGGTGGCGACTGCGATAGTAAATATGACGGCAAATATTGCTGTACTTATGATGTACCCTAAGTTCAATGACATAGATAGTGCATCGCCCGCTGTCTCCCCTAAGGTAGTCGCCGCTATTTTTATTATCCAAAATAGTAACGTGACCTCTGGTACTTTTACTAATGCTTGTTTTACAGTAGCCGTGTAATCACCTGACATAGATTTGTTCATTTTTATGCCTCTTTGAGTTACTACTCAGTTTAATTAATAAATTTATTTACTTTACAAACAATACTGATATTAGAAAGCCAACTTATTAAACAATAACCCTAAAGCCGTTAAGAAAGCATTAAGATGCACAAAAAGAGGCCTATCAATTTTGATAGGCCTCTTTTTGTGCATCTTACTTTATAACAAGAAATTTAGAATTTGTATTCTAGACCAGCACCGACCACGAAGACGCTAGCATCACCACGCGCTCTGACAAGAATATCTTTATCACCGTCATCTTGACCAGCAATGAAAAGATCATTTTTTAAGTCTGCAGTGTTATTACCGACATAAGCATGTGCAATTATATTCTTTCTAAAGCTATATTTACCGCCTACGACGATTTGATCTGAATTATTTTCATTAATGCCTCTTAAGTTATCCGTTTTATTGTACTGTGCATATATTGAGGCTGGACGAGCGAGGTTACTTAGACCCATCTCAGCACTTAATATCAATCCTTTTTCAGTTTCATTAGTATCATCAAAATCAGCTTGTTGGTATAGAGCGCCCACTTTTACTGGATAAGCAACATAATTACTTAGATCGACAGTAGCCGTCCCACGGATCATATCGCCGCCCGTATTAGTACTACTGGGATTTTTAGTAGCCAGATCACTCTGATAAGCAACACCAGCCGTAAAGCCATTGCCTGGATTAAATAGTAATGAGGCACCATAGCCGCTGTCACGACTATTATCGTCAGATATAAAGTCTTCATCAGCACCATACTGCAACGCAAGCTCTAATGGTAACTCATTGTATTTAGGCGCTTTCCAGACGATAGAGTTATTAACTCGGTAACCATCAGCTAAGGTTAAAGCATTGGCTAGTGTATTTTTGCTTAAACTACTAGCACCCACATTGTCCCAGTAACCTTCATTGACCGTGACATTATCGATATAATCAACGACTGAGTAGTTACGACCAAAGCGGAATTCGCCAAGGTCTTTATTCTTTAGACCCAGATAAGTATCACGGCTTTTAAAACCGATGTTACTGCTGCCACTATCATCAACCTTGATTCCATACTCTAATTGGTAGATCACATCAGTATTGGCAGTCATGGCTTCAGAACCTTTGAAACCAATACGTGAAGATTTTGATGCGATTTCTACTGAACTGTTGTCTTCATTAATGCTTATACTACTATCGTCCATAGCTTCTCGTTCGAATGAAGCATTGACATAGTTGGCGGTAACAAATGCTTTGCCATAAACAGTCGGTGCCGCTTGAGCTGTAGATACTAATAGCATTGCGACTGATGAGGCTAAAAATAGTCTTTTCAAAAGACATCTCCACTTTA
>NZ_CAJGZV010000014.1 GCF_904846065.1 Psychrobacter immobilis | reverse complement strand
TTCAACATGTGTGACTATAAAAAGTTATCGAATCAACCTTTGGTCTTTGTATTAGCAGAATTTAGATTTTCTCCTATACTAGGTATAAAGGAATACATACCTAAGATTCAAGATGCTTTGAGAAATAAGCTACCAATTCTAAGAAACACTGAGACCCAAGAAATTACGGTGTCGCCTAACGGTATAAGCTTAGAGGCTCAAGCCAACTGGGAGTTTATCTCTAAAAATAGTCATACCGCAGCTTCGGTTAACCAGAATCGTTTATTGTTTATGACTAGTGAATATGAACGCTTTAATGGATTTGAAGAGAACTGTGATTTCTTATTACAAACTATCATAGATGTTATTAACCCAAGCCTCTGTTTAGGTCTTGGCTTACGTTATAGCGATACCATTTTTAACATTGAAGGCAAAGGTTCAATAGAAGATTTTGTTCAGCCTAGACTATACAACAACGATGATTTAAAACTGTCAGGGAGCTTACTAAGACAGACTAATGAAACTTTATGGAGAACGACAGAAGGGGCTATTTTTATTCGTTCGATATACGGTGAGGATAAAGTTTTAGTTTGGCCTGATGCAGAGAATTTACCCATTGCAATAGAAAAATCTTCTGATAAGCCTGTCAAAAGACTACTATTGGATATCGACCATGTATGGAATGCTCAGGAAGAAGAGTCCGGTCCACTAGATTTTAATAAAGGATTAATACTTAGTAAACTATCAAACATGCATAAAATCAGTCGAAAAGCATTTTGGAATGTAACAACAGAACAAGCCAAGGAGGCATGGAAATGAGACAAAACAGTTATGGAGCAAATAGCTGGATAAATAAGAATATTACTACCGCTTTTATAGGCGCTTCTATTCTTGCCACTACTCCAGCCTATGCTTTTAAGAAATCAACCAGTTACGATAACAGTCGTTATATAATTGACAAAATGAGCCAAGCAAGCGGATCAAGTATTAATGTTAAGTACAATACTCGCCAGTCTCAGCTTTCGACAATAAAAGAGTATTTTGATTTGAGTGATGAAGAGCTTGCTAACCTTGTTGGTGTCTCAAGAAAAACACTGTACAACTGGGAGAAGCAAGGGATTAGTAAAGAAAAAGATAGACAAAGAGTGTTTGAGTTAAGCGTTATCGCAGAAGACTGGAGTTATAACAAGCTTCCTACTGATAAAGAAAAGCTGTTTACCCCTATCCTAGGTTCTACTAGCGTGATGCAAATGTTGACAGACGAAAAGCTTGATAGAGAAAAAATAATTTTTGCAGGTCGACGTCTTACTCATCAATCACTGACGCCTGAAGTAGGTTTGATTTAGAGGTTTAAATGCAGCGTATACTCGAAGCATTAGGATGGCGACAAGGCAGCTTTGTCAAACCTGAATCAGTTGCAAAGCTAATAGGTGATATAGATAGTACGTTCACTATATCTGCTAACAACTTGTTGGTTGTTGCCTCACAATCATGCGACGTTGCCTCCTCGCAAGAAGAATACATCGAGCTCTCTATTGTCCGGCTTTTATCAGTTGAAGCGTTTAATAAACAGTATAGCCATAATCGTCATCCTAGAATATTGCATATAGAAGCCATCTCAAACAGCTCTGATGAGAAGGTTATTTTAGAGCTAAAAGCTCACGAAAAAATTCAAATAAAAAAGTCACTTCTTGAAGAATTTAAACCTGATTCTTCAATTAACTTTTTAGAAGGGAATCTAAATCAGTATATTGATTGGCTAGCTGGTCGTTATAAAAGACCAGCATTACCTACTAAATTCGATCAGCTAATCGCGTCTTCTGATAAGAAAGGTAAAAGAAAAAAGATTGCTAAGCGAGCTAATGAACATCTAACTGGTATATATGTTGAGATTTATCCAAATCGAGATAT
>NZ_CAJGZV010000013.1 GCF_904846065.1 Psychrobacter immobilis | reverse complement strand
TATCTATCTTGCTCGCCTCTGACCCCGACAGCTCAGTATTGAACTTAGTTTCTAACGCTTGGGCAGGATTTGGGGCAGCATTCGGACCCTTGGTTATCTTCAGCCTGATCTGGCGCGGTATGAACCGCAACGGCGCGGTCGCTGGTATGGTTGTCGGTGCATTGACTGTGATCCTATGGGTTTATGGTCCATTCCAGATGAATGGCGTACCATTAAACAGCTGGTTATATGCTATCGTTCCAGGCTTTATCTTAAGTACCATTGCAATCTTTGCGGTTAGTATCATGACTGGGGGCCCAAGACCTTCAGTATCTGCTAAATACAAAGAAATGGAGCTTAACTTAAATAAATAAGCTTACAATTTATAGCTACTTAGATTAACACATGAAGTGCAATACCAAATATGAGGTGAAAAAAAGACCTAGATGCGCTAGCATCAAAGTCTTTATCCACCGACCAAAGTGAGATTGCAACCATGAACTATACGCATCTAAGCCTAGGGGAACGATACCAGATTTATGCCCTTATAGGGGCAGAACATAGTATTAATTTTATAGCGCGGGCGTTAAACAGAAGTCCCAGTACCATATTAAGAGAAATCAGACGCAATAAAAGCCTGCGCGGTTACCGAGTCAATAACGCTCATAAGAAAGCTTGTGCAAGACGATCAAACAATGCGCTCAGCATCATCGCTGACGTATGGGACTGGGTCACAGACAAGCTTAAAGAGAACTGGAGTCCCCAGCAAATAGCAGGTGTTCATGGTGGACTCAGTCATATGAGCATTTATCGCTATATATGGACAAACAAGCGTAAGGGCGGCAGGTTATGGCAGTGTCTCAGACGTAAAGCCAAGCCTTATCGGCAGCGTTTAACTGCTGAGACTCGTGGTCGTATTAATGACAGAGTCTCTATCCATGAGCGCCCCTCCATCGTTGATGCGCGCACGCGGATTGGCGACTGGGAGGCGGATACCATTATCGGTCAGCATCACAAGCAAGCGATTGTCACGCTCGTTGAACGTAAAACAGGGCTGCTGAAGATGAAACGTGTGGATAATAAAACGGCACAGCAAGTATCAGAGGCAATGATAGAGCTCTTAAAGCCAGTGAGATTGCAGGTTAAGACCATTACCTCTGACAATGGTAAAGAGTTTGCTCAGCATAAAAAGGTGAAACAAAAGCTCTTTAGCTCTTTCTTCTTTGCCGATGCTTATGCGTCATGGCAGCGAGGAACCAACGAAAATACCAACGGCTTGATCAGAGAGTATCTGCCTAAAGGCTGTGACTTTAGACAAGTCTCTGATGATGAGATGCAGGACATTGAGAACAAACTAAATAACAGACCAAGAAAACGCTTAGGGTTTAAAACGCCTATGCAGGCGTTCTATAATATTAATTAGCGTTGCACTTGGTGTGTTAATCTAAGTTGTCAAATAAATATCGGCTTAGACTGTTTTTTGGTACGTTTAACTAACATGAGTTGCAAAAGCTGACGTTACTTTACAAACCAGTTATAGAGGATGAGTCGGTTTGCGACATATACTAGCTCCAGTAAACAATAGACCATACTGCTGAGCGATTACTAGCGTTATTTGGCTGTCTCAATCGATTTTGCCAGTATGGCCCTAAATGCCTACTACGTTTTGAACGTCTATAAATGATTAAAACGAGTTCAAACGGGCGATAATGAATATTAATTAACTGAGGATTGAATAATGAAAAAATTAGCACTTGCTGCGTTGATGACTACTTTTGCCCTGTCAGGTTGTTCTACTATGGGTATGGATAATGAGCGTACGATGGTCGTTGAAGGCCAACCTATGAATGTTAAAGTGATTAACATTCCAAGTTTTGAAGTAGAGATTGCCCCACGTAAAGCGGTTTGTGACCTGACCACCGCTAATGGCACCAAAGTTGAATCAGAGTGCTTACAGTATCGTCAAACTTATCAGAAAAACTATACTACTTTGAATGGTAACATACAAGGTTTCACTTATGAGCCAAACTATCGCT
>NZ_CAJGZV010000012.1 GCF_904846065.1 Psychrobacter immobilis | reverse complement strand
AGTAGGGCAAAGGGCATAACCTTAGAGGCTATATTTTGCGCCAGTAGATGCGCCCATAGTCCAAAGCCAATCAGGGTTGAGATATAGACAATAAACCCAAGCGATAGCCAAGACTTAATCGATGCCTGCGTAAATGTCGCAAGCTGCCATGCTTCGGTCTCGAATAGTAGAGATGATAACGTCAAAATCACACAAGCGATCAGACCGCCCCATACTACCAGTGCTAGCGCAGACAGTGCCGATGTCTTATTTGAAGCTTTATTATTGCTATTAATAGGCGAGGTAGTAGAGGTGTTACTAATGCTTTGCTGCGTTGAGGCTTGTTTTGAAGCAATATTGCCAAAGCTCCAACCTATGGCCGCAATCAAGATACAGATAAAACCAATCAAAGGCATATCACCGCCGAGATTGAGTGCAATGACACCCAGTCCTAGCACACCGACCACCATACCGATGATTTGCATGCGACTCACCGCTTCACCCAGTATGACAAAAGCCAGTAATACGGTGATAAAAATCTGAACCTGTAGCAATAACGCCGTCAATCCTGCCGATGCACCCAAATGCATGGCGGTGAATACAAAGGCATATTGCATGACAAAGGTACCGATGGCATAAATAAATAGCGTACGGTTGAATTTAGGTGGCTTGAGGAACAAAACCAACGGCACGGCAGTAAAGAAAAAGCGTAGGGCAGTGAGCATTAGTGGTGGAAAGCTTTCAAGCGCCCATGCAATAAAGGTAAAATTCACACCCCATATAAAGGTAACCAATACGGCTAAGGCAATGTGGATTGGGGTCATCAGATTATCCTAAATAATGATTATTAATTGACATTAAATTGTTGAGTTTGGGCGTGATGGAATTGACCAGTACAAATACAGCCTATGCCGTTATGCTGCCGTCAAAGTTTACAGTTAAACACACTAATCCTTGTTTATACTCTAAATCGCAATCAATCGATTATACTCAAACTAGGGCGTGTCCTTATTTTAAAAATGGTGATAAAAATGAGGTAAATTGCAGTCAAACAAGGAAAATAGTGCAGATAATATCGAGATATTACCTAGCTATTTGACGATGTTTGGCAAGATTTAACCATTTTTATCACCATTTAGATTGCTATCGGTTGAACTGAGGACACGCCCTAGAGCGACTTAAGAGCTTATCACTTCCCTTAATAGTCAATAAAAAAGCAGACATCATAATCGATATCTGCTTTTTTGTATTTCAAAGTCGCTTTTTAAGTCATTATTTTTAAGCAATGATCAGTCCTGAGGTTTGATTAAGTACTTCTCACCAGTGGCTTGTTTACCATAAGCGGCGATTGACTGTAACTGCAACGCTTCTTGTAGCGTGACTTCATGCGTATAGCTGCTGGCAAATGTGGTGGTAATTTCCTCTGCCACACGCTTGCGCATCGACATAACCGTTTCAGTGCCCAGTTTGGCGAGCGCATTGAATAATAGGAATCCATTAACACCCCACGCAAAGCCAAAGTTACGATTTAGGGTAATAGGACCACGGTTTAATGCCCCATAAATATACGCTTGTTTAAAAGTGGTAGAACCGTAAACGTTGTATTCTTCTACATCAGCAGTGATAGCGGCTTCCATACAGTTCAGAATATCGCTGGATAATTGACCGCCGCCGATAGGGTCGAATGAAATCGTGGCACCTGTTTCGACAATCGCTGCGGTTAAGTCCGCAATGAATGTATCACTGCTTGAGTTGACCACATATTTTGCACCCATATCACGTAACAGTTTTTCTTGCTCTTCCTTACGTACGATATTGATCAAATCAATACCATCAGCCATACAAATGCGGTTAAGCATTTGTCCAAGGCTAGATGCCGCTGCTGCATGAATGATGGCTTTGTGACCCTCAGCACGCATGGTTTCGACCATTGCCAGTGCGGTAAGTGGGTTCACAAAAGACGAAGCGCCTTCTTTAGCAGTCGTGCCTTCTTTTAATTCCAAGCAGCTTTTTACATTGACACAGTGATATTGACGATATGTACCGCCGCCAATCACAGCAACCATTTTGCCCATTAGTGCTTGTGCGGCTGGCGATGAACCCGCTGCGACCACCGTGCCAGCGCCTTCGTTACCCACAGGTGTGTCTTTATTCACACGTGTTTTCAGTGCTGGCATGAACTTTGCGGGAACATCAGCGGTAACGAT
>NZ_CAJGZV010000011.1 GCF_904846065.1 Psychrobacter immobilis | reverse complement strand
TTTGAAGTCAATCATATAGCTACTGCTTTTCGTAATAATACTCAAAATCTCAGTGTTGATTATGGGCATGCATTCTTTTTCACAGTGAAAAATGGAAAGATCATAACAGTATATAGTTTTGGTCCAAAGGGTGCCGCAACACCAACAAAGCGAGAGTTAGCAGCAGGAATTGATGAGTTTAGTGGAAGACGTCCCGCTACTATAAACTACCCCATTACTGAAGTTTCAAGACTCTACAAATTTAGAATAAGCAAAAAACAGTTAATAGCAATTAAAAAGCAAGCTGACCAATTTAAGAAGAAGGTTATATCAGGTGAAGAAAAATATACAGCATATATGAATGATACTTGTGCAGAAGCGGCAAAAGATGTTTTAGACGGCGCAAACATTGATACGCCTAGTGGTAAGGGTTATATTACTACACCTAGTGGAACAGCTAACTTCTTATTTGAACCCTCATATATCGATGGACGGAAAGTACCTTTTACAGGAGCAATGTTTGTAAACCCGTATTCTTGGTATGATGGGAGTTTCCCAAACTTTGTGTAACTGCTTATAATCCACTAACTGGAGAATAAGCAATGACTACTCAATCTGACATTAAAAAACTAGCCGAGCAAATGGCTGGTAGCATGAAAAGCTTTGATGACATCAAAGACTTCCAAAAGCAGCTCATGCAATCCTTTATTGATACTGCCTTAGAGGCTGAGATGGAAGAGCATCTCGGCTACCCTAAACATGAGAAGGCAGACAAGCCCAATAAGCGCAACGGCCACACTAAAAAGACCGTCCGCAGTGATAGCGGCGCGCTTGAGATCTCCACCCCAAGAGACCGTGATGGTGACTTTGAACCTGCGTTAGTGCGTAAGCATCAAACCCGTATCAGTGGCCTTGATGATAAAATAATCATGTTTTATGCCAAGGGTCAAACCACCACTGAAATTGTCGAAACCATCAAAGACATCTACGACGTTGATATATCAAGCTCTCTTGTCTCAAGAGTCACGGATAACCTCTTAGATGACATCACCGCATGGCAGAACAGGCCACTGAGCAGCATCTATCCTATTGTCTACCTAGACTGCATTGTCGTTAAAGTACGTCAAGACAAGCAGATCATCAACAAGGCTATCTATCTGGCGCTAGGCGTGGGGCTTAACGGTAAAAAAGAGCTGCTTGGTATGTGGTTATCAGAGAATGAGGGCGCTAAGTTCTGGCTGGGCGTTCTCACTGAGCTACAAGACCGCGGAGTACAAGACATCCTCATTGCCTGTGTAGACGGCCTAAGGGGCTTCCCTGATGCCATTAACACCGTTTATCCCAATGCTCAGGTTCAGCTGTGTATCGTGCATATGGTGCGTTACTCCATGAAGTTTGTACCATGGACGGATAAAAAGGCCGTAGCGGCTGATTTAAAGGCCATTTACGGCGCTGATACGCTTGAGATGGCAGAGGCCAACCTTGAGCACTTTGATGAGACTTGGGGCAAGGAGTATCCGCACGTGGTTAAGTCTTGGCGCAATAACTGGGAGGGCTTAACGGTGTTCTTTGAGTATCCGAAAGACATCAGAAAAGCGATTTATACCACCAATGCGATAGAATCACTGAACAGTGTGATTCGGACAGCGGTGAATAAGCGCAAGGTATTCCCATCTGATCAGGCAGCATTCAAAGTGGTGTACTTAGCCACCCAGCAGGCATCCAAAAAGTGGTCGATGCCAATCCGTAACTGGACGTCTGCTCTGAATCGTTTTATGATTATGTTTGATGACCGTATCAGTAAGCATTTAATCTAAATGGCAGTTACACAGAATCTGGGATGGTCTCGAAGGCTATCCTCTATTGACTCAAATAGAACCGCATCAAGGTGAGAAGATGTCATAACTGCATCATTTTCTTGTGACTTTTCACTTTGTTGGATGCTTTTTAATCGGCAATATAATACTGCCACTTTTGAGCTTATATATTAGTAACACTTTTAAAAGCCTTTTATCAGGCAGCTCTACTATTACTCTCACAGTAAATTCGTTCTAACATCTCTCCTCATCTTAAGAACGCTCCTAAGTAGTCAGTCTTCTTTCTGTTTTGATCTTGATTTTTATCTCAAATAGCCTTATATAACAAATATAGCGTTGTATAGTAAATTGACGTTTTACGCTCAGTTTTTTAGTATTTCGCTATGTTTCTGAGACTATTGCGTAGACAACTATTACTCAATATCCTGATTATTTACGCCCTCACTTTTATATAATCTTTTTTATTCCCAACTTGTCATTCATATAATTCGTTATTTTGGTTTTTTTCTGACTTTCTTATCTCTAATATCACCTCATAGAGCGTACTTAGATACATTTTAGTATGCGTTAATAGATTGACT
>NZ_CAJGZV010000010.1 GCF_904846065.1 Psychrobacter immobilis | reverse complement strand
TATGGGGTGAATTTTCTGACAATATCTATTGGTTGCAAATCGACTGATTCATCTTATAAAAATTATCTTATTCTATAAATTCTATCTAAAGGGTTATCTAAATGATGGGTATTATGCCGCGAGAATACAACCCGCTTCACTCATAATACATCATCCACAATACAATCAATGTTTACTTTGCTAGTAAACCTAGCGTTTAACTACAGATATCAAATCTCACATACAATATAGATTGCTCTGCTTACAAAGTGTCATCATTTGCTTTCAAATCAGCCCTATAGCACGTGAGATTAAGTTGGTAGCATCGTAGTGGTACTTCTTTCTAAAGAAGGATAAACCAAACCCTTAGCTAGAAAAAGATAAAAGTTGGATAAGAAATTTATAAAAAGAACTTGATCAAGGAATGCTGAGGTTCTGTATTAATTATTACCGTAAAACTCATTGAATTTTGATAATTCATATAAAAGTATTTCTACTCATAAGATCAATAACTAATAACTTAGATTAACACATGAAGTGCAATATCAAAGAGCAGGTGAAAAAGAGGCCTAGATGCGCTAGCATCAAAGCTACTATCCACCGCCAAAGTGAGATTGCAACCATGAGCTATACACATCTAAGCCTAGAGGAACGATATCAGATTTATGCCCTTAGAGGGGCACAACATAGTATTAAATTTATAGCAGGGGCGTTAGGCAGAAGTCCCAGCACCATATCAAGAGAGCTTAGACGCAATAAAAGCCTACGAGGCTACCGGGCAAAGCATGCAGACAACACCGCTAAAGCGAGGCGAGCAAATAATGCCTTCACCATCATTTTAAACGTCTGGGACTGGGTCGTGACTAAGCTTAAACTGCAGTGGAGTCCTGAGCAAATAGCAGGCGTTCATAGTGGAGTCAGTCACACGAGTATCTATCGTTACTTATGGACGGATAAGAGGCAAGGCGGCACGCTATGGCAGTATTTAAGACGCAAAGCCAAACCCTATCGTCAAAGGCTTACCACTGAGACTCGTGGGCGTATTAATGACAGGATCTCAATTCATGAGCGCCCTCATGTAGTAAAAGAGCGATCCCGCATCGGTGATTGGGAAGCGGACACCATCATTGGTCAAAACCATAAACAAGCTATCGTGACAGTGGTAGAGCGAAAGACAGGTTTGGTTAAGATGAAGCGAGTGACTAAAAAGAGTGCTCATCTGGTCGCGGATGCGATGGTGGTAATGCTAACTCCAGTGAAACTACACGTTAAGACGATTACGTCCGATAATGGCAAGGAATTTGCGGATCATAAAGCCATTAAGCAAAGACTCTATAGTGGGTTCTACTTTGCTGATGCTTATGCCTCATGGCAACGAGGAACAAACGAAAATACCAATGGCTTGATTAGAGAGTACTTGCCTAAAGGATGTGACTTTAGACAAGTATCTGATGATGAGGTTCAAAACATTGAAGACAGGTTAAACAACAGACCAAGAAAACGATTAGGGTTTAAAACGCCAAACCAGGTGTTTTATTCCATTACTTAGCGTTGCACTTGGTGTGTTAACCTAGGTAATAAAACAAGGAGCAATATTTATGAAAGCGACTCTCAAAAGTTTACGCGAAACCAAGGCTAATCCTGCGGTCAGTATTTTTGTTAAAACTCACCGCGAACATCCTGATAATGACAAAGATCCTATCGCCCTTAAAAACCAGTTAAAAGTTGTCGAAGAGCGTCTCACCAAAGAGTACGATAAGCGCACAGCAACGACTATTTTGGACAACATTCACGCCAAAACTAATGAGCTAAACCATAATTATAACCTTGATACTTTAGCGATATTTGCCAGTGTTGATGACGTACAAGTAATTCGTATGCCGATTGATACGACCGAACGCGTGGTCATTTCAAACAGATTTGCTACTCGTGATTTGGTTCGCGATATGGCAAGCGCGGTACATTACTATACAGTGGTACTGACCCGTGATAGTGCCCGCTTGATTGAAGCATCTAATGATCGCGTTGTTAGAGAGCTTGATAAAGATGATGACGTGCAAAACAATATGGAAAGTATTGCCTTTCCTATCGAGAATAACGGTCTGTATACAACCAGTGACGGTGGCTCTGACCGTTCTGCAAGTAACGAAAGCAGTCATTTAAAAGAGTTCTTTAACCAAGTGGATAAGAGCGTACAAGAGCTGTGGGGCGAGCATAAAATGCCTCTCGTCATCGTCGGTGACGCAAAAAATATCGGCTATTATAAAGAAGTATGTGACCGTCCAGAAAACATCATTGCCACGGTATCAAACGCCACCAATCTAGAAGATGGTAGCGCCCAGCATATCGTCGATTGTGTACAAGAGGCGGTAGAAGAGTACCGTACTTCATTACACCAAGCGGCCATGGGTGAAATTGATAAAGCTCGCGGTGCCAATATGTTGCAGACTGACTTACAAGAAGTCTATCGCAGCGCCTTCCAAGGAGCGGGCGAGACCCTCTATGTGCGCCGTGGTTATATACAATCTGCCAAGATTGACGAAAAAGCACAGACTTTAAGCATCGCTAATGATGCTGCTGCAGAAGGTGTCACAGATGATGCGATTGGTGAAATCATTGAGCACGTGATTCACAATGGCGGTGAGGCTGTGTTTATGCCGCAAGACATCATGGGCGAAGA
>NZ_CAJGZV010000009.1 GCF_904846065.1 Psychrobacter immobilis | reverse complement strand
CTTCCACACCCTGCCTATCAACGTCGTAGTCTTCAACGGCTCTTTAGGGAAATCTAATCTTGAGGTGGGCTTCCCGCTTAGATGCTTTCAGCGGTTATCCCATCCGAACGTAGCTACCGGGCAATGCCACTGGCGTGACAACCCGAACACCAGAGGTTCGTCCACTCTGGTCCTCTCGTACTAGGAGCAGATCCTCTCAAATTTCCAACGCCCACGGTAGATAGGGACCGAACTGTCTCACGACGTTCTAAACCCAGCTCGCGTACCTCTTTAAATGGCGAACAGCCATACCCTTAGGACCTGCTTCAGCCCTAGGATGAGATGAGCCGACATCGAGGTGCCAAACACCGCCGTCGATATGAACTCTTGGGCGGTATCAGCCTGTTATCCCCAGAGTACCTTTTATCCGTTGAGCGATGGCCCTTCCATACAGAACCACCGGATCACTAAGACCTACTTTCGTACCTGCTCGACTTGTGGGTCTCGCAGTTAAGCGCGCTTTTGCCTTTATACTCTACGACCGATTTCCGACCGGTCTGAGCGCACCTTCGTACTCCTCCGTTACTCTTTAGGAGGAGACCGCCCCAGTCAAACTACCCACCATACATTGTCCTCGGTATTGTTATACCTGAGTTAGAACCCCAACATGACCAGGGTGGTATTTCAAGATTGGCTCCACCGAGACTAGCGTCTCGGCTTCAAAGCCTCCCACCTATCCTGCACAAGTCAGGTCAAAGTTCAATGTAAAGCTGTAGTAAAGGTTCACGGGGTCTTTCCGTCTAGCCGCGGGTACACAGCATCTTCACTGCGATTTCGATTTCACTGAGTCTCTGCTGGAGACAGCGCTGCCATCATTATGTCATTCGTGCAGGTCGGAACTTACCCGACAAGGAATTTCGCTACCTTAGGACCGTTATAGTTACGGCCGCCGTTTACTGGGGCTTCGATCAAGAGCTTCGCTTACGCTAACCCCATCAATTAACCTTCCAGCACCGGGCAGACATCACACCCTATACGTCCACTTTCGTGTTTGCAGAGTGCTGTGTTTTTAATAAACAGTTGCAGCAGCCTGGTATCTGCGACTGCCAACAGCTCAAGGAGCGTGTCCTATCACCATCAGCAGCGTACCTTCTCCCGAAGTTACGGTACCATTTTGCCTAGTTCCTTCAGCAGAGTTCTCTCAAGCGCCTTGGTATTCTCTACCTGATCACCTGTGTCGGTTTAGGGTACGATTCGTTTATAACTATTGCTTAGAAGCTTTTCCTGGAAGCATGGTATTTGCCACTTCACTGTACAAGTACAGCTTGCTATCAGATCTCAGCCATGTAGTAGCCCGGATTTACCTAAGCCACAAGCCTACATCCTTTCACCTGGACAACCAACGCCAGGCTGACATAACCTTCTCCGTCCCTCCATCGCATTATAAACAAGTATCGGAATATTAACCGATTTCCCATCGACTACGCCTTTCGGCCTCGCCTTAGGGGTCGACTCACCCAGCCCCGATTAACGTTGGACTGGAACCCTTGATCTTCCGGCGTGCGAGCTTTTCACTCGCATTATCGTTACTCACGTCAGCATTCGCTCTTGTGATACCTCCAGCATGCCTTACGACACACCTTCACAGGCTTACACAACGCTCCCCTACCACTTGAAAACAAATTCAAATCCGCAGCTTCGGCTCCTAGTTTGAGCCCCGTTACATCTTCCGCGCGGGCCGACTCGACTAGTGAGCTATTACGCTTTCTTTAAAGGATGGCTGCTTCTAAGCCAACCTCCTAGCTGTCTATGCCTTCCCACCTCGTTTCCCACTTAACTAGGAATTTGGGGCCTTAGCTGGCGGTCTGGGTTGTTTCCCTCTCCACAATGGACGTTAGCACCCACTGTGTGTCTCCCGGATATCACTCATCGGTATTCGGAGTTTGCATCGGTTTGGTAAGTCGGTATGACCCCCTAGCCGAAACAGTGCTCTACCCCCAATGGTGTTCGTCCGAGGCGCTACCTAAATAGCTTTCGGGGAGAACCAGCTATCACCGAGTTTGATTAGCCTTTCACCCCTATCCACAAGTCATCCCCTGGCTTTTCAACGACAGTGGGTTCGGTCCTCCGGTGCCTGTTACGGCACTTTCAACCTGCTCATGGATAGATCACTCGGTTTCGGGTCTATACCCTGCAACTAAACGCCCTATTAAGACTCGGTTTCCCTACGGCTCCCCTAAACGGTTAACCTTGCTACAGAATATAAGTCGCTGACCCATTATACAAAAGGTACGCGGTCACCCTAATAAATTAAGGCTCCCACTGCTTGTACGCACACGGTTTCAGGTTCTATTTCACTCCCCTCACAGGGGTTCTTTTCGCCTTTCCCTCACGGTACTGGTTCACTATCGGTCAGTCAGGAGTATTTAGCCTTGGAGGATGGTCCCCCCATCTTCAAACAGGATTTCTCGTGCCCCGCTCTACTTAATATGTTAACGCTAATGTTTCGAATACAGGACTATCACCTACTACGGTCAGCTTTCCCACGCTGTTCTTCTACATTAGCATTAATCGGCTTCTCCCCGTTCGCTCGCCGCTACTAGGGGAATCTCATTTGATGTCTATTCCTAAGGGTACTGAGATGTTTCACTTCCCCTCGTTCGCTTCTTGTACAAGTACAAGATACCTACCTTATGGTAGGTGGGTTTCCCCATTCAGAAATCTCCGGATCACAGGATATTGCCGCCTCCCCGAAGCTTATCGCAGGCTGTCACGTCTTTCATCGCCTCTGACTGCCAAGGCATCCACCATGTGCGCTTCATTACTTGACCATACAACCCCAAGTAGTCTTTCGACTGCTAAGTGTTATAAAGTCTAATTATGATAACGATATCACCTATGTTTATACGCTTGATTCAGTTCTCTTATTACTTTTTTAATCACTCACCCCTGGGATAACAACTGATGTCGTTAAGAGGTGAGTGATTAAGGTTAGGAACAACGCGTGAACACGTGTTCCTAACCCAGACTCATATCTATGTTTTTAAATAGTCTCTATGCTCTCGTCGAGTCACAGATTCTGTATAAAACAGAAAGAAGTAATCGTGTCTTTATTCAAAGATAAATCACTTGTTTCTATTTATACTATTAGCACTTAAAGCTTATTCGTCTATAGTGGTGGAGCCAAACGGAGTCGAACCGTTGACCTCCTGCGTGCAAGGCAGGCGCTCTACCAACTGAGCTATGGCCCCATTATAAAATGGTGGGTCTAAGTGGACTTGAACCACTGACCCCCGCGTTATCAACACGGTGCTCTAACCAGCTGAGCTACAGACCCAATTACGCTTGTTAAAACGTAAGCT
>NZ_CAJGZV010000008.1 GCF_904846065.1 Psychrobacter immobilis | reverse complement strand
TGCTGATGTTTAACCACGCCGAAACAAATATGCACAAGCTTACGCATCGCCGCACAGACAGCCTGCATTTTGCACTTACCGTTAGCAAGCAGTCGCTCATACTGCGCCTTAATGTCGGGATTATGCTTAATGGCGACTAGCGCCGGCATATACAATTTAGCTCTTACGGCACTTGAGCCATTCTTTGCTAAGCGAGACTTGCCCTTAAATAGCCCTGATTCACTATGCTTGGGAACTAGACCTAAAAAGGCTGCCATTTGCGACGCTTGACTAAACTGCTTATTATGCATCAGCGACATCATCTGCTTTGAGACAACAGGGCCGACGCCTTTAATAGTTTGTAGCAGATATTGGTCTTGCTTTAAATTGGGATGACCATCGATATGGTCATCAATATCACCATTGAGCTTAACAATGGCGGCTTGCAAAGAGACTATCATCTGCTCAATAGACGCTTTAACGATAGGAGCGGTGTCTGTGGCCTCCGTTTTTTCCAATCGATTCAGCTCACGTTGTAAGTCTTCTTGTAGCGCGTCTAAGCGCGACAGTAAAGACTTGAGGTGACGCGCCTCTGCTGGCGGCGGTGTCCACAATTTAGGCTTAGCACTATAGGTGTAGCGGGCTAATAACATACTATCTTTCTTATCCGTCTTGTTGCGACTTCCTAAACTAGCAGCATAGCTTTTGACGTAAGCAGGATTGATGATGCTAACGTTAAGCTTTTTATCAAATAGGTAGTAGGCGATGTTCTCGTGATAGACGCCTGTAGCTTCAAGGGTTATGTGGATGTTGTTTAAGTCATCAGTAATGTTAGCAATTAGCCAGTTGATAAGAGCAGCATAGTCACTGTGATCATTTTTAAAGACTTTAGTTTTGAATTTTAGTTTGTCAGTGTCTTTGAGCCATGCAATATCTAGCTTATTTTTACTAACGTCTATGCCTATATAATGTGTCATCTTATTGTCTTCCCTTGTTTATGCAGTGTCACTCATGGCATCTGATAAGATGTCGAGGCACTTGGATACCATTCAGAATATTAAGATGATAGGATGAGCATTGGGCATAATCTCTTACACAGTGTCTAGGCACTAAGGTTATACTCATACTCTCAATGCTCATGAATAACTGCTTTATTTTATCAACTTTCATCGATAGTATTAAGCGATTATTCAAGATACAAGGTTATAATAACCCAAAGAAGGAAACTAGTATGACCAACAATCGCAATCAATATACCCGAGAATTCAAGCTTGAAGCCATCAGCTTAGTGACTGAGCATAAGCGTAAAATACCTGATGTAGCAAGCTCACTTGGCATTGGCAAATCCACCCTGCAGAAATGGCTGAGTCAGTATCGACAAGAAACGAATGGCCAAGCACCTAAAGTCGGCAACGCTTTAACGGATGAACAGCGCGAGCTACAAGAATTGCGTAAGCAGGTTAAGCGACTCACTATGGAGCGCGACATATTAAAAAAGGCTTCTGCTCTGCTGGCCTTGGACAGCCTGAACGGCTATCGCTGATAAGCAAGCTTGCAGAGCAAGACAAAAGCGTCAGTAAACGCCGACTATGTGACTTATTTGGCATCATTAAAAGCAGCTACTACTATGGCACACAGACTAAGCCTATCGATATTGAACGTGTCAAACTCAAAGCCTTGATACGTCAAATATTCAATGACTCCAAACAATCAGCTGGGGCTCGCACCATTGTCGCCATCCTGTGGAATGAGCACAGTATTAGGCTAACGCGTTACTTAGCTGCCAAGATTATGAAGCAAATGAAACTGGTCAGTTGCCAGCTCAAGACCCACAAATACAAGCACGCTGATCAGGAACATAAAACCCATGACAACCTTTTAAAACGCAGATTTAGCCCAACGGCGCCCAACCAAGTCTGGACGGGCGATGTCACTTATATTCGCATTAAAGGCGGCTGGTGTTACCTAGCCGTTGTTTTAGACCTGTACGCCCGTCGTGTGGTGGGCTTTAGTGTCTCAGACTCACCCGATAGTATTCTGACAGGTAACGCTCTGAAAATGGCGTATCAGACGAGACTCAAACCAAGTGGTGTGTTATTTCACTCAGATCAGGGCACGCATTACACCAGTAAGAAATTTGCTGAATCAATCGATGATTGCGACGGTATGACACAGAGTATGAGCCGTCGTGGAAATTGTTGGGATAACGCCCCAACTGAGCGCTTCTTTAGAAGCTTCAAAACAGAGTGGATGCCAAAGGGCGGTTATGAGAATATCGCTGAGGCTAAAAGTGCCATTAGTGATTATATCTGGGGCTACTATCAAACCGTGAGACCGCACACTTTCAACAATTATTTAACACCAGCTGAAACAGAAAGACGTTACTTTAATCAAAACCTCTTATCAGGTGTCCTAAATTAGTTGACCACTACAGTGCCATGAAATTGGCGCTGGATCTCACCATTGATTACACCAAAGAGCGCACCGCTTTTGGTAAGCCAGTATGGAGTTTTCAAAACACTCGCTTTAAATTAGCGGAGTGTAACAGTCATTATATCGCTTCAAGTGCGCTATGCGATGCTGCTATTGAATCGCTACTCAAAAAAGAGCTTACCGTGCAACACGCAGCTTTAATCAAATATTGGGTGACCGAAAAGCAGTGTATCGTCATGGATGAATGCGTACAGTTATTCGGTGGTTACGGTTATATGATGGAATATCCCATCGCACGACTCTATGCCGATGCCCGAGTACAAAAAATCTATGGCGGTACCAATGAGATTATGAAAGAGCTGGCCTCACGTTTTATGTAAAAGCGGTTTTTTGATATCAGTACTTTATACCCCTTTTATACCTCTATTTTATATTTATTATTCAGAACGAACTTTCAAGGAAGAAAGTATGAAAAGTATGCTCGGACAGATGATGCAACGGCCATTGTTGATTAGCCATTTGATTGAACACGCTGCCAATTACCATGGTGATACACCGATTTATTCGCGTGAGACTGATGGTAGTACGACTCATACTAATTGGAAAATGATACATAATAACAGTAAGCGCCTTGCAAACGCTTTAGCTAAGCTGGGTATAGAGCAGGGTGATCGCTTAGCGACCATTGCTTGGAATAACCGTCGTCATCTTGAGATATGGTATGGGGTGTCCGGCTCCGGCATGGTATGTCATACCATCAATCCACGCTTATTTCCGCAGCAAATTATCTATGTTGTTAATGATGCTGAAGATCAAGTGTTATTTTTCGAAAAGACCTTTTTACCGCTAGTGTTAGGAGTTAAAGATCATCTGCACACGGTTAAGCACTTCGTTTGTATGACTGCGGTAGATGAAGAGGTCAGAGCGCAACTCCCTAATGTCATCTTCTATGATGAGCTGATAGATGACGAGTCAGATGACTATGAATGGCCTGAGCTTGATGAAAATGCACCAACTTCACTATGCTATACCTCGGGTACCACCGGCAACCCTAAGGGCGTGTTATATACCAATCGTAGTACGGTGCTACATAGCTTCGCGGCCAGCTTACCTGATTCAATGAATCTATCGTCACAAGATATCGTGTTGCCTGTAGTACCGATGTTTCATGCCAATGCATGGGGTTTGCCTTATGCGGCTGCGATGATTGGGACATCAGTGGTGCTACCAGGGCCAAATCTAGATGGGCACAGTTTGGCCAATATGATCGATGAGTATAAGGTCAATGTGGCAGTTGGCGTACCGACTATTTGGCAAACCTTACTAGCGGCGGCCAAAGAGACGGGGACTAGGCTGCCTAGCCTTAAACGTAACGTCGTTGGTGGTTCAGCTTGTCCATCGTCCATGATTAAAGCTTTCCGAGATGAGTTCGATTGCGAAACCTTGCATGCGTGGGGTATGACGGAGACCAGTCCGCTGGGGACAGCCAATCAGCTCAAAGCCAAACTTATCGAGTTATCAGCAGACGATAAGCTAAAGACGCGTCTGTCGCAGGGTCGTCCGCCATTTGGAGTGGAGATTCGTCTTGTTGATAAGGATCAGTACAATAAGCTACTGCCTAATGATGGTAAAACCTCAGGCAATCTACAAATTCGAGGATATTGGATTGTCGATAGTTATCTCAATAGTGCAGAGTCGGCACTTGAGGCTGACGGTTGGTTTGATACGGGTGACATTGCAACCATCAATGAGGACGGTTATCTAAGCATTCGCGACCGTGCGAAAGACTTAATAAAATCAGGTGGTGAGTGGATATCCTCAGTAGAGCTAGAGGATATTGCTATGTCGCATCCGGCGGTGGCTATGGCAGCGGTCATCGGCGCTAAGCATCCAAAATGGGATGAGCGTCCAATAATTATTGCTCAATTAGCAGTTGGCGAGGAGTTAACAGAGGAGGCCTTAATCGCTCATTATGAGGGAAAGCTTGCAAAATGGCAGCTTCCGGACGCCGTAGTCTTTGTAGACACTGTTCCGCTGAATGGCACTGGAAAAATGCTCAAAAAGGATATGCGTGAACAGTATGAAAATCATCTCATTGAGCGCGGTTTGATCGATTAATTAAAGTGAAGCGCTAGTTTCCCTAGTATCAATATATATTTATAAACTCTAAATGGACTTGTTATGAAAACCAGAATCACCGAAATGCTCAATATTAAATACCCTATTATCCAAGGCGGCATGATGTGGGTGGG
>NZ_CAJGZV010000007.1 GCF_904846065.1 Psychrobacter immobilis | reverse complement strand
GTAAAAGCACTGCTGAGTTTGCCGCTATTATTGCTAATGATCTTGTAGACGAAAATAAGCAAGCCCAGTATATGCCCTATCTTGCAAAGTTAGGTTATCAACCTAAAAAGCATAAGACATAGCGATATTCTAAAATTACTAGATAATCAGTTTCCGCTTTTTTAGCATTACGTCTTTTCGTAGTGTTGGGGGTGTGGGGGTTTACCCCTGCCGATGTTTTGACTTCATAAATGTATGACTGTAGGGAATAAACATTTGTTAAGTCGAAAACTCGCACTTAGTCAGTGGGACGCAACCATCGGTTAAATTGTACTCAATTTATGGTAAGTACTGTTCCCAATTATGGTTGACCTCTGTAAAACGATATTCACATGACTCTTGTCGCTCTGATAGATTATCCTTGCTCATCTCATCAAGTAAGGTAGCATGGCGTTCTGGGTTGCTACCATATACCAAGCACAATGTTGAAAAATACCTCTGTAAATCAAAGCTATGCTCGTCAACGTATTCATCAGGCGTATAATATTCTGGCAATGACACGTCATCTGCCTCAAAAGCAAACATATCCGCACCACTAATCGCCACATCATCACCATTGTCAACATAATTAATCAACATCATGGTGGCAAAATCATCAACTGCATCTTCCTCTTTACCGAGTACAGGTATATCATTTTCAGAGATATAAGCGTGTCCTGCCTCATGTAGCAAGGTATGTAACAGACTATCTATTGCTCCCATTTCTGTCGATTTTCCATAACGCTTTTCATAGCCATTACTTGCAAAATACACCTTGCTTTGCTGATAAAACTCATAAGGCACAGAGATAGTATGCCTCTCTGGATCATATAAAGGTCCCTCTTCACTACCAAATTCTATAGTCAATGGTTGTTTAAATGGGAAGTGTTGCAACGATAATTCACGCAAGGTATCAGCGATTTGACTGGCTTGGATAGTCTCTTTACTATCGATGTCACTGTCATTTTGTGTCGGTAAATAGCTGATCTTGATGTTGGAAGTGCCATCTAATGTTTGTTGTGATTTTTCTGGTGGTTCCTCAGCCTTTTGGATGTCAGGAACTGAAGCTCCAAAGCATCCTGTTATTAGCAATCCTGCTATCAATATGCCTGCTAACCCAGTTTTTCTATATCGCATCTTACTCATCCTTAACTCTATTTAACACATGGAACGCTTATTCTTGTCCATTTGACCGAATAGCACTCATTATTTACTCATTATTTACTCATTATTTGAGACCAAAAGGGTCACCACATTGTTTAGTGACCCCTGCCGTCAATGCCGTACACTCAAGCTTGGGAAGTTTTAGTCAGACAACTAGCAGAAATTTTTTAGATATGCCCCAAGGGAACCAGTTATTTTGACCTCTAAACCTATTAACAGACTACTTAAAACAGACTGATAGAATGGAACCATCTATAACAGACTCTTGAATTATAGGACTGGTTGCTGTGCTTTTTTCCTATCATTAGCCTATACCCAAAACATAAAATCAGTAAGTGATAGCTCGTCTATCATTGCACCTATTCCAGTTATTAAACGATAGTAATTACCCATCATTATCAGTGAACATTCAATATCGAGTCTAAGTGATAATTTACTGATAATTTCATTGCCTCGTCATTCCATAGCCAAACTAATCACCAGTAATATGAGCTGAGACAGTGCCAAATTGTCACCTGAATGGCTCGCATTTCAATTCTAAGGGTGAAGTGGTACTAAGTTAGCTATTGAGCAGTCAAAGCACCTTGTAGGGCAAATTTAGCAATCAATGGTAGTCGTCTGCTACTGTCACCAGTTGCCGATCAACTCAAGTCAAAACAGAGTTATCAAAAATCAATAGTCAGTGTTTTTAATGTTTTTAATGTTTTTAAAGCTTTTAGGTGCTCTGTGTCGCTTACTGGTAAAGGGTTTCAATGCTCATATAGGGACGTTTACCTGTCAATATAGGGACGTTTACCTGTCAATATAGGGACGTTTACCTGTCAATATAGGGACGTTTACCTGTCAAATGATGACAGAGTGTTTTAGTTTGTCACTATATCATGTATGATTAATATCAAATCAGCATAATTTAGAGTGCCAAGCATGACTAAAAAACAGATGGTAACCAAAGACAATGACCTTGTGGGCGCTAGTTATAGTTTGGGTGTGGCAGAACAAAGACTGATTTTCTTAGCGATTATAAAAGCTCGTGAACAACACAAGTTAATTGATGCTATGGGGTTGTTACGTATCGACTCAAAGAGCTATCAAAAGCAATTCAACGTAAGCAGACAGACAGCATACGAGGCACTGAAAACAGCAGTAACTGGCTTGTTTAATGCTGAACTTGAATACTCACAGATTGACAAGGAAACTGGAAAATTAGCCCACCACAAAAGGCGATGGGTTGAGCATATTGTTTATATCGACGATGCTGCTTGTGTTGATCTGCAGTTTACTAGCTCGATAATTCCATTGATAACTAGGCTTGATGAACGCTATACAGAATATGAATTAAAGCAGGTTAGCGAGTTGCAAAGCGAGTATGCAATCAGGCTTTATGAATTACTGATCCAGTATAGAACTATGCGCAAAACAAACATCATTCTGCTTGATGACTTACGATCCAAACTAGGTGTTGAGACTGAGCAATATAAGATTATGTCCGATTTCAAAAAGCGTGTTCTAAAACATGCTATCAATCAAATTAACACTTTCACGGATATTGATGCCGACTTTGAGCAGCAAAAAGAAGGGCGTGTTATTACTGGCTTTACCTTCACATTCAAGCAAAAGAAAGCACCTGAGCAGCTCGCTACTACTGCTACAAATAAGAATAGAGACAATGCCACGCCTGATCTATTCCATAACATGACAGACGACCAAATAGGCACGTTCAGCAAAAGGTTGGCTGCATTGCCTGAGCTTGGATCAAATGCCCCATCGACTGCAGGTTATGACGACTTCGCCAAACTGATTGCTGATGACCTCAAAGACGCTGACAAACAAAAGAAATATCACAAGCACTTAGCAAAGTTAGGTTTTGAAGTAGCAAAGCGCAAAGTTAAGTAAAAAAAGGCTCACAGATTGACGCTGACAGGCTCGCAATTATGTCCTGATGCAAAGGTACTAGGAATGATTAAAACGGCAGAATGAGCAGATAGAGGGCAAACAGTATACTTTTAGTGATAATGAATTACTATTAAGCAGTGTTTAAAGGTTGTTAAGAAAACATTAATAATTAATTACGTCATTACTTTTTACTCATATTTTGATGTTATTTCGGTGTGAACCGCCCACAGTACAAGGCATGTAATATTAGATTATGGTAGTAAAAAAACAGGTACCTTTATAATATCCTTTTAACCTGAGCATCAAGTAACTATGAAGTTGATGGAATACTTACCCATCTTTTGTCTTTAACATTTTGAGGTTTTCAAGCAATGCGTGAGGTCACTTATAACGAACGGATTTTACTTGGTGATAGGTGGTTGCCGATTTATACGAAGGGATTAAATGGCAAGGTTTATGGCTGCTATGTTGAACCGTTGAGGGCACTTGAACGCCAAATGACGGCTATGGTTAGTCACCATGCAAACGTGCTGATGATTAGGGTTGATGTTCATGTCAAAGAATGTGAGGGTACGTTTGATAACAAGCTGATGACTGACTTCATGCATGAGTTAAGAAAGGGGATTAAGAAAGCGCATGGCGTTAAGCGTATTGGATACTTTTGGGTTCGTGAGATAGAAACAGTTAAACATCAGCATTATCACTTATTGATTATGGTTGATGCTGACAAGGTGAATACACCCAAAGGAATATTTATAGAGTGTGAAAAGATATCAAGGCGAACGTACGAGTTAGCAAAGCCAAGTCTACCGCCAAACCCTTATGTTAAGGTCAAAAGAGGCGATTCTGAAACCTTCGATAGAATGTTCTTTAGAGCAAGTTATCTTACCAAAAAGCGTGGCAAAAATAGAAAGGGAAAGTACGCTAATAATTACGGTTCGAGCAACATTGCATTGAATGAGAAAAAGCATATAACGCCCACTTCCAGAACATTTATATCTGGTATTGAGTACCTGAAACAGGTAGAGGCTGAAGCTAAGAAAAAGAAAATAGCTTAATGATCTAGGCTTGGAAAAGGAGATAAATCATAGCAGCACTAGCGACCACTTCGAGCCTGAGCAATTACCCACGATTAAGCATTAGCAGCTATCGTGATTACTTGCGCATATCACAGCCTGATAGCCTTCCAGTGATGTACAGTTATCGAGGCAAGCAATACAGCTACACGATCCACTTAACGACCACAGCGACCCATTACGGTGGCTCACGTTATTGGTTTAGTTGTCCATCATGTAGCAAGCGAGTATCGGTATTATATTGTGCAGGGACTTACGTCTGCAGACTTTGCATAGGTGCAAATTATCAATCTCAACTTGAAACAAAGACAGACCGCATTTACTGCAAGCTGAACGCCTTACGTGACCGTTTAGGGTGGTCAGTGGGCATTATCAACGGCATAGGTTCAAAGCCTCGCTACATGCACCACAGCACGTATGAGCGACTGATTAATGAGTATGAGCAGCTAGAGCAAAAGCTGATAAGGAGTTTCAACTGATGAGCCGATCATTAACGCTCGATGACCTGATAGCAGACTTGCAGACAGCAAAGCAGATAGCGATTGATGACCGCAATCCGAACGGCATAGTCACAGCCACAATGAGTCAGGCGAAGTTGCTTGGTTTTGATAAGCCAGTGATTAAAGATGTTCATGCTGATGACGTTCAATCAATTAGCGACCTGATGAATGAATTGGCAAACGATGACCAGTTGCTACCTCAAAGGATAAGCCATGCACAAGATGAGTATTGATGACCTGATGAATGAGCTAGATGATGCCAGATTGACCGCTAAGGCTAACGGACAGGCATCTGCTATGGTTGCAGCTACCATGTCAAAAGCAAAGCTGCTAGGGCTAGATAAGGGCGATGGAGATAAGGACAGCGAGGTAATGCCAGTCAAAATAGTTATTCAAACCGTTGATGCTCGCAATCCTGAGCGAGTGCATTAGTTTTCGGACACGTTAGAACCTGACAAAACCTAACATTGAAAACAGGGTAGCGAATCGCTAATGTTGTGCAATTTGTTGTACATGGCTGACAGTGAAAAGCTACAGCCCCCTAAAACACTTGGGACACAGCCGACAGTTCGATGCCTCAATAGCGCACCGATCACGATTAATCTAGATAAATCCAAGTCTGGACGCATCTATTCCACTATCCAAAGTTGGTCACTGAGTATCATAGATTTTACGACACCCTCACCATGAGGACATTAAACGAGACCACCGTTTCGATGACCTCGAGAAATTAACACTCACTCACAATGATGGTGAACGTCAAAACAGACCGCAATCAGGCAAAACAAAAAACGATTGTTGGTACTGGTGATGGTATTGTCAAAAATAATAATCAAGAAATGCCGTAAACACTGGGCGTACAGCCGACAGTTTGTGTTCTAGTATAGGAGTCATACTCAATATTCAGTCACCATACTAAAAAAACCTAGTGGCAACCATCGCAGACAAAACGAAAATTAAACCGCAGACACCAAGTGACCTAAAAATAAAACTCTTATTACTCAATGCTAATCCCCTTTTATCTTTGTGGTTATTCAATCAATATACACTAAGTGTTGTGTAGTGCCAAAAAAAATCGAATTACTCACTGCAAGTACAGAACAGTTAAAGCATCTGAATACCTATCATTGACCTATAGCCAAACCAATAATCAATGATATGAGCTGAAATAGCACTTATTTACTGTCTGATTAGCTCAAATTTCAATTCTAAGGGTGAAGACCTAGTAAGTTAGCTATTGAGCAATCAAAGACGCTTACAGGGAAAATATGAGCAATTACTAATTATTTGATGATTACCTGAGCTTGGTGATAATTTTACCAATAACCAATAATTCAAATCTGAGTCAATCTATCCAATCACGGGTTAATTAATCCTTAATGATGTTCTGAGCCTGATTTAGTCATCAATTCAAAATAAAGTTATTAACAATCAAAAAAATAATTCTTATGCTTTTAAATAATTAGCTTTTAAAAGAGCTTTTAGAGTCCCTGACAGCCCTTGATAGTAAAGGCGTTTAGCGTTCATACCCTTACGTTTATCGCACCATACCCTTACGTTTATCGCACCAATTTAAGCCAATACCCTTACGTTTATCGCACCTATACTTACGTCAGTAAACAAAGTAAGTTAATTGTGCTATCATCATTAAAATCATTTCGATAATAAGCCGTCATTATGTCTGAGTTAGTCGTTAAAGATACCGCATTAATCAATGCAAGTTATACGCTCGATTTAGCAGAACAGCGACTAATCCTATTGGCAATTATTGAGGCTCGCAATTCAGGTCAAGGTATCACGCATGACAGTCTGCTAAAAATCCATGCAAGTAGTTACGCAAAGCAGTTCGGGGTAAATGATAAAACAGCGTACACGGTCGTCAAAGATGCCAGTAAAGGACTGTTTGACCGATATGTCACCTACCACGACAAAAACCCAAAGAACGGCAAAGACAGGTCGTTTCATTGTCGCTGGGTAGATAAGATAGGCGTTGAGCCTGATAGCGGTATCGTTTATATGCGCTTTACGTCTGATGTTGTTCCCTTGATAACACGGCTTGAAAGTCACTTCACAAGTTATGAAATCGAGAAAGTAGCGAACCTGAGCAGTAGCTATGCTATTCGACTATATGAGCTTTGCGTGGCATGGCGTGAACAAGGATTTACACAGCGATATAAGATTGATGATCTACGCCAAAAGTTAGGCGTTGAGCCTGAAAAGTATAAAGAAATGTATAACTTCAAGATAAGAGTTATTGACCTTGCTATCAAACAGATTAATGAGCATACGGATATTACGGTCAATTACGAGCAGCACAAAACAGGTCGCACTATTACCGCTATGTCCTTCAAATTCAAACAAAAAAAAGCACCTGAGCCGATAGCCAAAGATGATGCGTTCATTAAGATGACAGACAGCCAAGTAAAAACATTCAGCGCCAAGCTTGCTGCCTTACCTGAACTTGGCAGTAATGCACCTATTG
>NZ_CAJGZV010000006.1 GCF_904846065.1 Psychrobacter immobilis | reverse complement strand
TTCCTACCCATATGACGACAAATTCCTACCCATATGACGACAAATAATAATTTGACTATAAAGTGTCATATCAATATTATGTCGTTATATGTTTTTAATGGTATTAACTATGAAAAATAATAAAACCGAATTGGTAGTAAAATCAAATCGTCTTAATACAGCGATTCAGAATTTATCACTTGCTGAAATTAGACTCATACAGTTAGCTATTATTGATAGTAGAGAGCAAAACAAGGGTCTTAGCTCTGACACCCCATTAAGAATAAACGCCATGAGATACGCTGAAGTTTTTGAGGTTTCTAAGCAAACTGCTTATGAGGCACTTATAGATGCGGAAGCTAACTTGTTCGAGCGTCGCTTTACCTTTATGGACGAACGTGATCTTAAAGTGAAATCACGTTGGATCAGTCAAGCCACATATATTGATGGTGAGGGAGCGATAGAGGTAATATTTACCCCTGCTGTTGTTAACGAAATCACGCGTATTGATGGAATTGAGCAGTTCTTCACAAAATATACTTTAGAGCAAACGGCGCAATTAAAGAGCTTATATGCTGTAAGACTTTATGAGCTTCTCATACAATGGCGCGAAGCTCGAAAAACTCAGTTATTTGAATTAGAGACTTTCAGGGAGCAGCTTGGTTTAGGAGTCAATGATTACAAACGCATGAGTGACTTCAAACGTCGTGTTTTAGAGTCGTCTATAAAAGAAATTAATGAAAAGACAGATATAAAAGTTAGTTATACCCAAGAAAAAAAGGGTACTACGATAGTAGGCTTCAAATTTGTAGTTCGTGAGAAATCAAAACCCAAGACTGGACAGGTAGCTGAGTCTCGTGATGTTGACAACGGTGATCTGTTCACGATTGATGGACTATCTGACAAGCAGTTGTGGCGTATCAGTCGGCATAAAGAGTTTATAAGTACATATAGTGGTCTTGCCAAAGGCGACGCTGGTAAGAACTGGTCAGCATATAGTGATTTTATAGTTGGTGAGATCAAAAAAGACGCTTCCAAATTTAGTAAGAAACGTCCTATACGCGAATATTTAGATGGAAATGAAGCAGACTATGACTTCTCAAGATAGCGAAGAAAAACTGACCACCTAGAACAGTCTGTTATAAGCGGTTCTCTTATAGTGGTCTGTTTTAGGTAGTCTGTTAATAGGTTTGAGGGGTGAAATAACAGGTTCCCTTGGGGTATATCTATGGGGAATCTATACAGGCATCAAATAGCTTAGATCGGGGCTATTAGCCGAAACCACTAGACCAACAGATTTTATCAACCTCATATTCATCGATTAGAAAATCGTCTAATGAATCCCTGAAACCGGGTTTATCGCTAAGGAAATTTATCGCTTTTTCTGCTTCTTCTCTCGTACTGTAGATACCTAGCATCTTAGTACTATCATCTAAGCCTTTAACTTTATGTTCAAGATGATATACAACCGTAGTCATTACAAACCTCCCTAAAAAAACAGATAAGTTAAGAATAATATATTCTAGAGTTGAAAACTAACGGTTATCAATTATGGTTTAGGTAGACCAAAATTCAAAAATGTCTACATACATTAATTATCAGGCATAGGCTTATACAACGGAAAGCCTAAAAAACGATTCCTAATGGTCATAGCATCATCGTAAGATTTGGCTGAGAATACAAAGATTATTTCTTCTTTCTCGTCAATTGGTTTGCCAAATAACTTAAGAGTCGTTTGAGTCGAACTTTCATTTTGACTCAGCTGATAGAAATCAGATTTAATTTGATTGTTTATGTTTCTTAGGTCATCATTAATGATTTGTAAAATCATCTGATCGTTTCCATAATCAATTTCAGCTAACTCTTCATCTGAAATGCTAGGGTTGTCTAACAAATGTTGCATAGAACTAATGCGATAAGCTACTGCTTCTTGCAATAAGCTAATGAATTTTGGAGGTAGGTTTAGAACAAGTGTTGGATTCATATGAGTCATTGTATAATCTGATAATAGATGTGTTAATAAGGTTGTCAGGCAAGATAATACATCAAAAATACAATGTCATTTTTAAAGTTATATCCAATAGAATCAGAGTACAACGAGTTCTCTCAACAATTATCTTCCATAACTCCCGTTGTTGAAATACTGTTCGATGCCTGTATAGCGCACCGAACATAGAGCATCAAAAACCTGACTCTCATATACCCTATTAAACTATATTTGAGGGTTGTTCTTAGCATGCTGTAATCTCGCATAAAACTCTGGATCAGTATTCGCTAAGCTGTTTTCATACTCTTCTTCAGAAATTAAAGATTCAATGAAACAATCAAAACTATCAGCTATTTTAATGAGGGTATCAATATCATCAGCGTAAGAAGACTCATGATCATAAAAGTACACTTCACCATAATGTTTGGGTAGCAAGGAAATACAAAAATAATTTCCAAATGCATCATCAGAAAATGCAAGTAACCCTGTTTTTTTTGTGCTGTTATCATCACCAAAGTTCGATTCTAATCGACAGTATTCAGGACCGTCATGTATACCTAGCACGCCGTGTATTCTCGTTTCGCCTTCAGCATCTGATATACTGCAAACAGTATTAGTAGGCTCTGCGCCATTGAAATTAAGGAGATATTTTCGATAATCCTCTGGTAAACGATACTGTATTATTTGTTCAAAATTTTCTAATGCCTTAGTGCTAAGCTCTCCATAAGGGTTAGCTTTTTGATATTTTGTTTCCATGAATTGATACCTTGATTTAAGTTGACCTTTCACACCTTACATTATCAAAATCTTAAAAAATAGGAAACATAATCAATATCAGGTGTATCTCTGTTATTTTCCTCGAAATATCAGCGCTATGTACACTCACAAGTACACTGGAATTATTTCCATAGATCAAACTCTTATTATCATTATCCTACAACCGAGTATTCAAGTCCTCACTAGGGTGCCGAACGATTATCATCAAAGCACACTCCATCACAGAGTATCAATTTTCTTGTAGAATTCCTTGGTTTAGTCGATAATATTTGATTAAAAAAAGCGTTGTATTTATATGCTTACCAGCTTTTTTGAACTCATTTTATAAGAAACTTAATTTATTGATAACTCGGTAAGGAAAGCTTAATGTCTAATTTTAGATTGGTAGTAGGAGCACTTACGACACTTATACTTATGAGTATAGGTTGTAGTCACAAAGAGCCTAACAGCGTTAATGAAGTAAAAGAAAACTCATCAGAAGCCATAACAAAAAACATCTCAGAAGAAGTAGAGGTGCGTGGAAATTTTAAAAGAAGCTTTGAAGTATATCAGCTAGAGGCAAATGGCAAAACTTACTATGTGGCAGATCCAAAACAGCTTTTGATAGAAAACTCTAATAAGATTGGTCAAGACGGCTACTACAAATCGTTCGAAACTTGTGTGGTTGGAGTAATTGGCTCTGAAGGTGGTTACGGGCCTACTGGTAAATATGAAAACAAAATTACAGTTAGCAAAGTCTGTGTTTAAAAAAGGTGTACAGCTAATAGGCCAACGCCATTCTAGGAGGTAGCGTGTTATTAGACCATACCAAATCTATACGTTGACAATAATTATCACTAACATTCCTATTCAATATTTTAAACAAACATAGGTTCATTTATTAGGATTTTTGATGCGGAAATTTGTCCTAGATTACCCAAAAGGAAGTTACCGCAAGTTTTTCATTGTGGCTTTAATCCTAAGTTTTGGTTTTTTCATAAACTCTTCTATAGATAAAGACATACTAAACATCTTAATATGGCTAGGAGTATTTTTAGGAGCTTTGAAGCAAGTTGTCATACCTATAAATCTAGATCAAAAAATATTCTTATCGAAAAAAAGATACTCTATAAGTGATGATGACTTTATAAGTCATTACAACGGTAGCTCTATTATGCATAATAACAACAAGGGTAAAACCTTGCATAAATGGATAATACTGGGTGATGACATTTTGTCGCTTTTGTTTATTGGTGTCATACTCTATAGCATATTTGGTTAACTGAATTATATTAGTAAGCCATAAAAAAACTGTTATAGATTACTAATAGGATGAAAGGCTTGCTACTTACAACTGGGCGTTCTAAGTAGCGGACTCAAATCTGTTCAGCTTCCAACTTGGCTACTATATCCTTAAAAACCGCTTCAAAATGCTGGCTGTCAGTACATCGTTTGAATGCGTTACCATTCCAAAATCCTAAATGAAATGTGATTGTAAGTCGCTTTTTATCAGCAGTTATCCGTCTAATTTCCGATAGGTTAACAATTTCATTGTCTACAACTATAAAACTTGGCATCTAAATCTCTTTCTATGGTGTTTATTAATAATAGGTAGCTATAAATCCTACTTGCTCTATTTGGTTTCAGTATCAGAGTCGGGCAGGGATGTACGAATAATAAAGCGATAGATATCACAACATAGAGTCCAGAAAAACCAAAGCAATATAGCAGCACATGCACCCAAGCCGATAACAATAGTGCCTATTCTAATACTGCCATCCAGACCCCCATTCCAAATATGAGGTGCAATAGGTGGACCCATCGTAGCAATAAACGCCAAGAAAAAGCCTAGCATTACTATAAACCCTGTAATTGCAAGGCGTATCACTATTACTAATATGTTATCAACCCATGTATCATTCTTCTTATGCTCTAGAAACTTAAACATGACCATCCTTTTTTTTGGCTACTTAACTTTCAATTGCTTTAAGTCCCTTTACCAAATCTGCCATTAAATCCTTATCCGTCTGTCTGGTCAGGAAATTCAATAGATTATCAGCCGTATATTCTTTCAAACCATCTACTGAATTATTCTCTAAAGCATCTACCAAAAAAGCACCCAGTAGAATTTTTTGCCGTGTTAGCTTCTTATCTAGCTTCTGCTTCTCTCTATTTATCTTAAGCTCAAGATCATTAATCTTCTGCTGTTCCTTTAAATCATTACCACCAAGTAAGCTCATACCTTCCTCCTAAAATATCAAATTACCTATTCACCCGACTATAGCAACTTCGCCAGTACCTAACAACAGTTTATGATATAGTTAATTGACAGATGGTTGAGTCCCACTGATTAAGTGCGAGTTTTCGACTTTACATTTGTTTATTGCTACGCAACATCCAAATATAAAATCAAAACATCGGAAGGGGTAAACCCCCACACCCCCAGCACTACGAAAAGACGTAGTGCTAAAAACCAACAGATAGAGCTTTCAGAAATGGCTATTTTTATCGCATCGACTAAATCAATATCACGAAGCAGTGGGCAAAGTGCCGTTGCTAGTGCGAGCTATCGCGCAGGTGTTGAGCTTGAAGATAAGCGATATGGTAAGACCCACGACTACTCAAAAAAGCATGGCGTGATGAGTGCGGATATTATTTTACCGTCAGCATTGGCAGATGCTAAGGCTACTGTTGATCGGGGCGATCTTTGGAATAAAGCGGAGGCTGCCGAGAAGCGAGTCGATGCGCGCGTGGCTCGCGAATGGTTGGTTAATCTACCGCATGAATTAAGCGCAGAAGACCGAAAAGAGCTGGCGCACCAGTTCGCCCAAACCTTAGCAGATCGTTACGGCACAATAGCAGATTGTGCTATCCATCAACCCACACAAAAAGAGATTGATCGGGGCGCAGACCCGCGTAACTTCCATGCTCATATACTTTTCACCACGCGCACCGCAGAACTTGACGATAATAACGAGATCGTATTGAAAAAAAAGGCGACTATTGAGCTATCAGACAACAAGCGCAGATCGCTCGGACTAGAGCGCGTCAGCGAGGAAATCAAAGAGGTTCGAAAAATTTGGGAGCAGACGGCAAACGATAAACTAGCCGAGCATAATCTTAACTTTATCGATAGTCGTAGCTATGCAGATCAAGGCAAAGACATTGAGCCGCAACTCAAGATGGGTAGCGTTGCAACCAAGCTGGAGCGTGACGCATACGAGACAGCAAAAGCAGCAGCAAAGGAAAAAGGCGAGGTATTTAACGGCATTACCCCAGTGACGATCAGAGGTGAGATTAACCTTATGATTACTGAGCGCAACCGTCTAGTACGGACACGCGAACTTGCCGATCTGCGCGAAAGTCAGTTATTTATCGTCCCAGCAGCCGCTAAACCTGAATATAAACCCAGTAACGTGAGTAATGACGAGCTAGAGCAAGCTGAATCAGTGGTTGAGCAGATAAAACAGGCACGTATTCAGCGCCAGATTGCTAAAGAAGCGGCTGACGTGCTTGAAAAAGAGCGTATTGCTCAGCAGCAGCACGATATGGCGGAGAAAAAAGAGGGTGAGCGCCTATTAGCGCAAGAAGAAGCGCGTCAGGCAAAGCGTGAGCAGCACCGCGTCCAAATAGCAGCACAAGAGGCCGACTTTAAGAAACAACACGGTCATATCTTGCATCAAGAGCTATCAAATCAGCACCGACTACTAAAAAACATCGACCAAAAAAGCGACTTTGGCCAACATCTTAAAACCCTCCTGCTCCTTGATCAGAAAATGAGCGAATGGCAACACTACCGCAGTGAGCCGAGTACCACTGACCACCAAAAACAGCTTATCGGCCAAGAACAATATGAAATTGGCAGCCATATTATAAGCCACAGCAAGCAGTTGCTTGAGCACATCAAGTCCATAAGTGATTTATCGACAAGGCAAGCACACACTAAAACTTTAGAGCGCGTCTTTGATGATATCAAAGATCGACAACAAAGCGCCCTTAGCCCTGATCAGCAAGGCCAAATGCGAACGGTATCCGCTGAAATCAATGGTTATAGCCGTGATATCAACCGCAGTCGGGGCATGAGTCTTAGCTTTTAATGCTCATAAGCAATACTAAACGACATTCACGGTCGCATAGAATCACCTTAGATGCTTCTCAGGCATCCCACAGCGCCATTTTGATGCTAGGGTAGCAGTAACTATATAAATCACCCTAAAAACGTCTACAGCAGCTCTCAGAGGCTAAATAGCATCATAATTAGCGACTAGGAACAATCCATGCCACAAAATGACCTCTCTATTCCATTAGAAGACCTACTAATTACGCTTCAAACGTATACCAAAAAAATAGATAAGCAGCTGATTGACAGCTCAAACTTAAACCACGCTCATTATAAACAAGCTCAAGATATCTCTGAGTGGGCAAAACAGCTAACTTCACTGCTAAAAACGTATCAAAACAAAGAAATCTTACTCCAATCAGACTTTGTTGCAGCCATTCATAAAGAGACAGAAAGAGTCTTTGAAGCCAATGAAGAGAGCTACCATAAGCGTATTGATGAAGGCTTCACTAAGCACATCACTGATGCTAGTGATGAGTTCTTAAAAACAACAACGCAGCTTAATAAAGACTTAGAGAAGATACAGACTTCTGTTACCAGTGTTGCTAGTAACCTTGACGGTACTAAAGACGAGATTGCCGAGCTAAATATAGATGCTTCCAAAAAGATGCTAGATAAGGTTAAGCAAGAGTTCGGCCGTCACTTAACAATCACGCTTTCAACCTTGGTCGTTGTCGTCTTTATTTTAAGCTTGGGTGCAATGTGGCTGTTTATACCTAGCAAAGCTGAAATCAGTAAGCGAAAAGATGGTTATGATTCTCTTGCTAAGGCTCGAGTGGCACATCAAGTTATCGAAAAACCTAATGGTTATTATGCGAGAGTTGATCCCAAGGACTGCATTGAAGATGAGAAAAGCTCTTTCTACAGTAAATCAGTGTTATGCAAATTTAAGTAATGAGCTTCCTAAATTAACCATTAAAAATAGTCTCTTGTTTTTTAAGCTTATCCACAACCAAAAAAGCTTTTAATGCTTTTAAATGCTTTTAAATGCTTTTAAGCCAGCTACAAGCCTTATACATAAAGGTCTATAGAGTTCATATGACGACAAATTCCTACCCATATGACGACAAATTCCTACCCATATGACGACAAA
>NZ_CAJGZV010000005.1 GCF_904846065.1 Psychrobacter immobilis | reverse complement strand
CCGTTGCATAGAGATTCCCCCAATCGTTAGGTAGTCCTTGATTTAAGGTTACTTGGAGTTCGCTGCGTTGTTTACCAAAAAGACTCGATCCCACCCCATTTTTTTCTAGTTCTTGAGCCAGTAAGGCATCACGCAAATTATAGTAGTTTTCGGTTGAATAACGATACGCAGCCAAGGTTAAATTGGTGTCTGTTGGTGTAATGAGCTTGCTGTAACTGAGGCGATAACTTTGACCTTTTTCTTTCTCACGACGATCAAAATTCGCTTCAGAATGCGTCATATCTAAAGCAACTGCCCCTATAGGCGTGGCAAACGCGCTGCCTAATGTTATCGCTGTATAATCTTCTGATCCTTGGAAGCCGCCATAAGCCGTTATACGATTATTAACGCCACGTTGATATTGTGCCTGTACAATAAACGGGTCCATATCACTATCAGCATCAGCATCAGCATCACGAAATTGCCCCGTCATGACTGAATAACGACTCATACCTGGACGTAACATTTGTGCTACTGACGCATAAGGGATTGAGTATTTCTGAATATCACCATTGGCTTCTAAAACAGAGACTTCTAGCTCTCCACCATAACCGGTAGGGTATAAGTCATTAATCTCAAAGCTTCCAGCAGCAACAGTCGTTTGGTAAATTATTTGACCCTGCTGACGAATTTCAACTTTAGCATTGGTTTTAGCATTACCACGGATTCGTGGTGCATAGCCGAGCATACTGCTAGGCAGCATACGATCATCACTAGAAAATTCTGCGCCGCGATAACCAAAGGAGTTGAATATTTCACCATTGGTGAAGCTATCGCCAATCGTTAGTACGCCTCTATATTCAGGAAAAGCACGCTGTGCATAAGTACTAATAGCGTCATAAGTAGATTGAGAGTCTTTGCTCTCAATCTCATCCTCCCACTTCCACTGACCATTATGACGAATTTGCCAGTCTGCAATATTCGCACCTGTAGTTAATGATACAAACGCATTAGTATTGTCTTCGCTATTTTCCGTTTTACTATAAGTTTTATAGGTGCTCGCATTGTAAGATACAAATGCGGCATCAATACCGCGATCCCAAACACTAGGATCAACGTACCCTTGTGCATTCCTTTCCATAGCAATTTGTGGTATCGAGATATCAAATCTTAACTTTGAGGTATCGAATTCATAAAAGGAATCTGGAACCCATTCACCCAGCTGCTGACAATTCTTACTATTTATTGCCAGTCTTTCTTTAATAAGTTCTGCTTTTATACCGTATTCAAGTAGTTGTTTTGAAGAAAAGCAGGTATATGTACTTTTATCATCCTCTGTGTTTTTAAACACCATCTGGTGCTTACCGAACCAGTTGCCATTGATATAAACATCGACGTTGTAGTTACCTGGCAAGATCGCATTACCGTATGTGAAGCGTTTAATATCAATGTTTTTAGCATCGCCAATTAGGAAGTCTGAGTTAAAATCAGCTGTTTTCCCACTAGTTCCATTCTCAATATCATCAGCCGACGCCAATGTTGGTATGCTAAAAACAATCACCCCGTAAACCAAGCAACATCTAAAATGTTGCTTGATATTCTTATAAGTATGTAAAGGGTTTTTCATCGCATGGCCACTCTATTGAAAATCTAATATGTCTTTAAGTTGCATAAGATTAAGTTAGACGATAAAGAGAGGTCTTACTTAATTTTATGAATCACTCTTCCACCATAGTCATTAATAGTAGTAAATGTCATATTCTGTGTGCTAGAACTTTTCAATAAAACACTCTGTTCAGAAAAAGGTTTTAGCATCAAACCTTCTGACAAAATATCAATGGTTTTGCCTGCGGCTTCTTGGGTAATAGAAGTTATCGTTATATAAAAAGGGGTTGGGTTTTTAACTAATAGATTCGTTCCTTTACTACTCCACTGAATTTTTTCAGGAGCTAGAACAACATCTTGTTTTATACCACTAGGACGATAAAATAACTTGATACGTGAGCGAACAGCCAATTGTAAGAAATTATCAGGAGCTGCTGTTTTGTCTTGTGCTGAAGGTTTTGGTGGTATGTCTAATACGTTTAACCAAAACAAGCTTTCTTCTGTTTTACTTAACGTATTCACGGTAGGCAAACTGGTGATACTTATAAATTGACTTTTTTGCCCCTCTACACGTGAAATAGGAGGCGTAAGAATAAAAGGAGCTTTTGATTGATCAGGAGTCGCACTTGGGTCACCTTCATCAATCCATACTTGGACCAGAGAAGGGCTTTTTCCATCGTTACTTAATTGCAGCGTAACCTCACGTGCATCAGAAGGGTAAACAGCACGCGTACCATGAATAATAATTTCTGCATGAACCAAACTGATAGGTGTTAGAAGTGTGATTAAACAGATTTTATAAAACAGCTGTTTTACAGACATAGATTTCTCTCTACCTAAAATTAAAAAAAAGAGCTAGGCATGTTACTTCTCCTAGCTCTTTTTAATCTAGTAAAAGATTACTGATAAATAATTGTATATTTTACAGTTGTTGCAACACTACCAGGAGTTGAAGCACCAGTAGCATAGTACTGTGCATAGTAGTTAAGATCTGCTGAACCAGCATTGCTTACATCTACTAATTGTGAGTTAGTCTGTACACCACCAGCACCTGCAGCTAATACTGGAATAACAGCATTGTTTGAACCTAGCAATTGGACCTGAACATTAGTGGCTGTTCCAGTCGCGTTGTTTAAATGACCAGTATTGAAATCAACAGTTGCACCTGGCTCGAAATAAGTCGCAACTTACTACCAGCTGTACAATCAGTCAGATTAATAGTGAATGGCGTGCGACCTGCAACGTCACCAGTGTTTGCTAATACTTGCTGAGAAACTGTAGGAAGTGTAACTGTGAAATCTTTACCTTGCGCGCTATTAACCGTACAAGTTTTATCTGTTACCTGACCATTGATTGTAATAGTACCGTCAGCAGCAAATACAGTAGAAGTTGCTAATACTAATAATGGAACTGCTAATAAAGTTTTTTTCATAATTCTTACCCTAGAAGATATACATGTAACTTTCGATCATGGTATTTTACATTTTAGACCAAAATAAGTAAACATTGGTCTAAACAATAATACACTAACGTATTATTAAGTGTATGATAAATAACATTATCTTTATTACATTAGTAAATATAAGGATTTTTTACCTAAAAATTAGATAAACAAAATTTTACTAAAAAATTTTAGAAAAAACCGTTTAAACCCTTAAATATGCCGTTCATCCTATATCTTTTTGACTAAATAATTATAATGTGAACAAGCAAAATTAACTTCTGGTTCCTTAGGGTATACTCATAATTTGAACTACATTACAAAAAACAAAGCATGAGAACACGCTACAGCTCTATTAATTTCTAATTCGTATAAGATATATCCAAATAAATATCGTTGTAGTTGCTTGTTTACCTAGGATTTCTATATGAATAGAAAGATGATAATAATCATTGCTGTCACTACTATTTTTGCATTTTGGCTAGGCATCAAAGCTCATGGATTTTATTACGATGATATTTGCTTGGATCTAGGCGGTGGCAAGAACCCAGGCGGTTATCCTATTTGTGTCATTGAACGATAACTATGCTGCGACGCTGCGACAATCGACTTCATAGTTATTAACATCATATACAAGACTGGCAGTTCGATGCCTGTATAGCGCACCAATCACGAGTAAATACAAATGAGCTTTAATTTTTACGCAGTATCTAGATTTAAGGATAGCGAAGCTATTTTTGATGCCAAATGGACTAACATCGCTAACTTTATCGAAAACATTGGTATCGAAAACATCAACGATTACTTAACTGTAGAAAACGATTTTATAGACTTTCTAAGGATGTTTTACACTGATAGCTCAACAATTCCTCAAGAGAAATATGGCTTAAGTTTACTGGGGATTTGTATAAATGTGCATGATTTAAAAATTTTCAGTGAAAAGCATTTTTACGGTTTAAAGGATGTAAAGACAAGGCTGTATGCGTTAGCTAAATTAAACATTAGCTATATATCTGAAAATGATTTAACTTTCTTGCTTAGATGCTGGGTAAGAGATTTATGCTCGATTCATTTCTTTGATGTCAGTACAGGTAGTTTATTGAGATCATCAGATGAAAGTTTTACTTTTACTATGATTTTACGTGAAGATGTAGAGATTTCAGATATCTTTGAGCCAGTTGATAATATATATATACATGAAGCTTTAGATCCAGATAGATAATAATCTGGATTGTAATACACTTAGCGATAAGTGCTATCCAAGGTTTCTTGAGCTTGAAAAACTAACGTTCTGTACACCACGAAGTACACTGCAACTATTTCAATGAGCAAAACCATTGATAACATTAGCACGCAGCCGAGTGTTCAAGTCCTCACTAGGGAACCGAATCAGTGAAAGTACCTAATTGGTTCCTTATGGATATACTGCGTTTATTATAGATGTGTTTGTCCGTAGTATTGTTGGCTGGAAGGTGTCTAATCGTATGAACATCGATATGATGATGGCAGCGTTAAATCAAGCCATTGCAGACAGAAACAACCCAAAAGACGTTATTCATCGTAGTGATAGAGGCGTTCAGTATTTATCTATTCGTTATACTGATCAGATGGCTGATTCTGGCGTTATTACCTTTGTTGGAACGCGGGTAATTCATATGATAATGCATAGTACGATTGGTTATGTATCACCTTTTGAGTTTGAAAAGCAATATTATGATAGTCTTAATGAGTCAGGCAAAGTTGCCTGACTCAAATAAAACGCTCTCCGATATAGTCGGGGCGGTTCAGATAGCCAACTGGTTTAATATTATTCCGGTATATATGGGGTTAAAAAACGCACTAAGGCAGTGATTATTAAGAGTATTAGAAGAAGGAGTTGATATTTTATAAGTCGTTCTGGGATAAATAAACACAGCACAGATACTATAAAAATTCCTATAATTTCAATCAAATTAGATAGACTTTGAGAGCCAAATCCTAGCCCAGTTAATACGACCCACAAAAATGATGGTAAGAATACTAGGCTAAATTTTTTCAATGGTTTATTCATAGGTTAGGCTTATCTTCTATGTGGGCGCAATTTCTATTGCACCGGCAACGGCACAACCCTGATATACTTCGCCTGCGTAAGTTAATATTGCAGTAAGTTCATTTTGATAGCCATTGTCATCGATACAAAGGTTATTTTTTATATTCACAACAATAGGCTGTCCATTGATAGTACTCGCGTATTCGACACCTTCAGTATTGACAGAACCAGAACCCACCACGATAACTGTTGCTGTCGTTGGCTTTAAGAAATTCGCCTCTATACTTAGCTCATTTCCTTCAATCACTATTCGCCAAATTTTTTCTTTAGCGGTGTTTCCAAAAGCAGTAAATGCCGCTGACGCTACCGGCACTTCTATTGTAGGCTGCTTACTCAGATCCGTGGTGTCGGCACGATGGTTATTACAAGCCACTAGAGCTAAGCTGCCCGTTAAGCACATTGTCGTTAGAAGCAAAGAACGCATAATTTTTCCTTTAAATATAATAAGAGAACACCACTATTTAGCAGTGTTCTCTTTGTTTACATAATGAAATTCAGGTTTTTACTACCATAGGTAGGTTTACGGTAGAACTAGAAGTTAGGGTCGTTACAGGTGGCCTTATTCAGTAACTTACCAACGCACTCTCTATATTGGTAGTATTAATATAACATATCTATAAAGGTTGACAGTGTGCGTTGAGATAAAATCGTTTTTTTACTGTTTGAGTGTTTAAAATATGAAAAACTTAACTGCTGCTATTCTAATTGCGCTTCCTGTTCTAATGGTAAGTCCTACAGTAATGGCCGCATCTTCAGATGCAGTGGCTAAAACTGTTGATGTTCAATTTAAAAAAGGCGCTAGTTCAGCTAACTATTATGGGAAATTAAAGGGTATTAAGTACGATTCCTATACATTTTATGCCAAAAAGAACCAAAAGCTTTCTGTTAAAACAACGGGAGGGAATGTAGATTCTTATTTATTTAATAAGAATTTATCAGATTCTGTTAATGTAGGAGAATATTCCTCTGAACTAGATAACCAAGGTTATTACAAGCTTCCATATTCAGGTAAATATGAATTGCGTATTCTTCAGCCACGTTCTCAAGCTTCTAAAGGAAAAACACCTCCATATTGGCTAGAATTATCTATTCTATAGGTATATAAGCTTAATAATGGAGAGCATTCTATATTCTGTGTAACAGCTATGTGGCTTTCATCAATAATTACACAAAATGTAGGATGCTCTCAGCTTTTCATGCTACCAGCCATCTGCTGGGCCAGTTTTTTAATGTCGTTTTGGTTAGTCATTGCTTATTCTCCTGTTAATGGATTATAAGCAGTTACACAGTTTTTAGGAAACTCCCCTAGGTTTTTTTAGTATGGTGACTGAATATTTAGTTTACTTCCTATACTAGAACCAAACTGTAGGCTGTACGTCCAGTGTTTATGGTCTTTCTTGTTTGCTAGATGATTCCTTTAACAGCACTTTTAACATCATTACCTATTGCCCACGCAAATCTGGATTATTTACACCAGTAGCATAACTATTATCATCTAGCAGCGAATCCTGATCCCCATAATTAGCCATAGAATCAGATTGCGTTTGGTGACTACTGCTAGGCTGATTGCTTTCAAGTCCTATATTTTGATCAAAATCCTCTTGATTATTTTCTTTTGCGTTGCCTACAAATGAACCTTCTTCCTCACCCAAGCCCACATCGCCACCCAAACTTTCAATCATACTTTTAAACAATTCTTTATCCGATTTTCTCGTTAAAAAATCTGGAAAATGAATCGCAAAGTACTCTCGAATCATCTGCTCACTCTCACCATCAGTTGCCAACACCTGACCCAAAAACGCACCCATTAAAATCTTCTGCTTGTTCAGGCGTTTATCTAACTTTACTTGCTGAACCTTAGCTTGGCGTTTTAACTCTTCCAACCGTTGACGTTCTTTTAATTCATTAGAGTCCTGACTATCAAAAATAGAAAGTGGCGCTTTATTATTAGATACTGACATCATATTTATCCTTATCGATTAAATTTCACTCAGCATAGCAAGCACCCCACTATCATTCAATCACTTGTGATAAGCTTTAACACAACTGTATCAGATATCTTAGATGTATTATTTTAGCATTTAATAGTGACGTCTCTCTGACTAAGGGCGAAGTAACGACTCAAAATTTAATCTATCCACTTCGTTACTATTCTTAATTTTGAATCCTTGTTCGTTGGGGAAACCCCAAACCCCGCATACCACAAAAAGCGGTGGTGTGCAAAAAGCAAAAATAGCAGGTGACTTTTTATGACAATGGTACACATTGCAACAAAGGCGATTTCTCGAAAAGCAGGACAGTCGGCAGTGGCGTCGGCGGCCTATCGTGCTGGCGATGTGCTTGATGATGCCAAATATGGCAAGACCCATGACTATAGTAAAAAGTCTGGTGTGATGAGTAGCGATATCGTTTTACCATTTTCATTAAAGGCGCTGGGTGTGAGTGTGAATCGGGAGACGCTTTGGAATACCGCTGAAGCGGCAGAGACACGTTCGGACAGTCGGGTGGCGCGTGAGTGGCTGATTAATTTGCCTCATGAGTTGTCTGAGGAAGAGCGCCATTCACTGGCCATCAACTTTGCCCAAAAGCTTTGCGACGATATGGATGTGATTGCTGATGTGTGTATCCATCGTCCAGTGATGAAGTTGCCTTTTGATCCTAATGTGCCGCCAAGCTCTAAGTATTTGCGTGAGGGTGAGGAAAACCCTGATCCCCGTAATTTTCACGCGCATATTTTAGTTACTACTCGAGCACCTACCATTGGACCGAATAAAACCTTGGCATTTGATCCAAAGCTTAAGACCCCGTTTGAGTGGTCCAATAAAAAACGTAAGGCGCATGATCTGCCGTCATCGATGCAGGAGATTAAGCGTATTCGTGAAATGTGGGTAGATACCGCCAATAAAGTGTTGGCGCAGCATCATCTGCCATTGATGGATGCGCGCAGTTACAAGGATCAGGGGCTTGATCAACAGCCCACCATTAAAATGGGCGTGGAAGCGACAGCAATGGAGCGCCGAGGCATCACGACCGAAAAAGGAGACACCAACCGCGCCATCAAAGCACGCAACAAATTGGTGGCTGACAACCATATCAAACAGGAGGCAGACAATGAGCGACGAATTAGCGCACTTAGAAAAGGACTTGCTTGGGCAACTGAGAAAAACGCAAGACTACCTGGCAGCATTGGAGACACAAAGCAACGAGCTGACTTTGCAAAACAACTCTCTGAAAGCTCAGATAATCTCATTGCATACTGCACAGGACAGTCTCATAGAACGGCAGCTCGAGTTGACGACACAAAACGATGCGTTGAGGAGGCAAAATCAGGCATTGCTTGGGCAGTTAAACGATGCGAAAACCTACCAAACTGGATTAATGGAACAGACGAAAGAAGCCAAAAAGCACAACAACGCATTGATCTCTCAAAACAGTGGGTTACTGCAAACACAAAAAGAGCTGCAAACAGCGAATCAATCGCTCAAGACATCCATCGAGACATTGCAGAGCGAGCAAAAACAGCCCCCAGCCCCTTCGATGACGACGCACGACGAGCAAGAGCTGCTCGACTTGATCGACAAGAAGGACGCATTGATCGAGACACTCGAGCAAACCGTTATGAAGATGAGAGAATCTTTGAGTATGTTGAACGTATGAAGCTGCACCTAGCGATGCGCTTAATACAACGTCATCGTGATGATATGGCCATCAGATGGGCTCAAGGAGAAACCGCGGATGACGCTCCTGATAAATTTGATCAGCGTCAAGTGGCACTACTCAGCGAGTTTGCACAGCGCCATGGTATTGAGGACCACGATAAAGCGGTGGAATTTACCGCGCACTTACGCCAAGTGGCCAAACGTTTTGATCACACGCTGGTTGAAAACAACAAAACCATTATCAAGCTGTTGCGTGATCCTAACGCTGAACGTCAGCAGTATCTGGCACTGATTCAGCATTTTACAGATTTCAGAGACAACATCGATCAAGAACGAGCGGCATTTAATACCAGCATCATCGACAAGCTGGGCGGTAGCGCAGGAGAGGTTGGCAGAATGACTCGGGATATCATTTCATCATTTAGCTATACCAAAGGGTTAACGCATTACATCAATCAGGATAACTACCCAGCTGAGGCAAGAGAGATTGCTAAAGAGCATTTAGCAGATACCTTAGACAAAACCTGTCAGCAGTTTAAGTTTGCGTTGCGTGAGGTTAACTCACTACCAACAACCCAGCGTAAAAGCTACTCAGAGGCTCTTAAAGCCACTTTAGAGACGTTTACTGAGCAATATGGCAAAGATCTATCTGAAAGCCAACACAAAGCCTTACAGGGTGGTTTAGAGTCGTACCAATATCAAGTTAATAAAGCGCATTCACCTAGCCGAGGATTTAGTCCTTAATCTAATCCTCAAAAGAACCGTTACTGAAGGATAAATTGCTTAGGCAAGATAAGTTGTTTAAGTGATGATTTTTCACTTATCCACAAAAAATTTTATCACCCGTTTCTTTAAGGGTTTTTATTTACTCCTGTTTACTCCTGTTTACTCCTGTTTAAGAGAGTTTTTTCTTCTTTATAATCAATATCTTACGATGAGAATAAACACAAAATGAGTAGAATAAACACAAAATGAGTAGAATGAACACAAAATGAGTAGAATAAACACAAAATGAGTAGAATAAACACAATTAAAAATTACTGATACTATTTATGGTTTTATATGGTAAAGTGAATCTTAATTATTATTGGAAATAACAGTACATTAAGCAAGGATTCGAAAAAAAATATGGAAAACAATCTAGTCGTACAATCTAATGAGCTTGTTCTAGCAGCTTATACCATGACTACTAAAGAGAAGCAGTTATTATTGACTTGTATTAGTCGTATTGATAGTAGACCTGATGCGCCAAATATTACTAAGCAAACCAAGTTTACGGTGACAGTTGAGGAAGTAGCAAAAATATTCTATACCGATAGCACCAAGAAGAATGCTTTTAGAGATTTAGAGCAAGCTAGTAATCGGCTTTTTGATAGGGAGGTACTGATAGCACTTGAGGATAATAAAACGCTTCGTACTCGCTTTGTTAGCGGTGTTCTTTACGACCCCAATGGAGATCAGATAACAATAACATTTGCAGAGGATGTACTGCCCTATTTGACACAGCTAAAAGCTAACTTCACAAAATATAGGCTGTTGGAGGTGTCTGAGCTTTCAAGTATTCACTCGATGCGCCTATATGAGTTAATTGTTTGTTGGGTAGGTCAGTACCAATATACTAAAGCTATGGATTTAGACGATTTTCGCTATGTTATGGGCATTAAAGGTAAGTATAAGCAATTTGGACAGCTTAGAGAGCGTGTGATTGAGACTGCTATAGATGAGGTAAATGAGAGTACAAACTATAAAATCACTGTTGAGTACCATAAAAAAAGTAGAGGCAAAGGTTACGAGGGGCTAACGCTCAAATTCCATCGGAAAACACTAGATAAACTAACCAGTGAAGATGGCACCCTGTCACAAGCTACCATACAGTCGATTGTTGATAACGTGCAGTTTATGAATGACTATAACAACCATCCAAGCCTAAGTTATGACGGCAAAATGCAGACTGAGGCATTTAAGCGCGAAATGATTAATGGATCATACAGCGAGAGCCTGAAAGCTTTAACAAGGCCAATAAGGCTTTAGAGAGCTATCTACCAAAGATTAAACACTAATACTTTTTCTAACACCCATTATAGTCAAAAGAACCACCGTTTTTTTTTCTTAGCCGTCGCGACGATTGAATCATCTTTTTTTTCTTGCTCTTGTTCAAGTGGCGGCTCATCACTCATTTCAGCCTGCTTAAATTCTAGTAGTCTCACCTGAGCAAAATCTTGGATACTGGCATTGGCTTTATCCAGCGTTTTGTTCAACTGTCCTATCTGCTGCTGATAATTTTCAATTAACTTTTTTTGATCGCTTACTTGTTGGCTAAGGTGTTCATTCTTGAGCTTTTCAAGCGCTAATAGGTGTTCAATGTCCGTATTGTACTGAACACTTTGACTGTTCAGAGGTGTACTTTGAACAGTGTCCACTGAACGTTCAGTACGTTTTTTAGAGATTGGCTCACCAAACACGCGCAACATTTCTGAAACGTCTATTTTTTTATCTGCTGTCCTAGAAAGCTCACCATCATTGACTTTCTGATAGATCGTTGTTCTTGATACACCCCATTCTTTTGCTGCTTTTGTCACCGATATGTTCATTGTTCACCTAGTGTTCAAGTACGTTTTTAGAAACTGTACAGTACAACTGTCCAGAACGTTCAGTGAACAACTATCGCACTAAACTGGTTATGAGGCAAACCATGAATAATTTGATATAAAAATGAGAGGTTTAGGCATATATCATCTATTTTATAGGGCAAATACAGGATATCACCACTGTCTATGGATGCGTATTGTCTTATTTTGAGTATTAAAAATTTTGGTTATGAAGAAAGCTATTTTAGGCATGAGGTTATCTATTTTTGCCCTGTCATCTAACACTATAACGAATGTGTTTATTGTCAGTCGTTCAAAGATAGTAAGGGCGGTAAGGCTAGCAATTCGCTGAATTGGGGTTACCCTCCCAGGCTCTGCTTGAGCTATCTTTTTTATTGAGGATTCGCTTTAGTGATTTGGGTTTCAGTCAAAACATCAATCTTATCTTTTAATTCGTTCAGCTCCATTTTGAAAGAGTCTATATTAATACTCATCTCAGCTTTCTCATTAGCGTCGTCACTATCAGTGTTTAAGTACTCTGTTCCGTAGTCTTCTAATGATATTAGGCGTTCCCTTAAGGAGTTTTTTATTAAACCTAGTTCGTAAGCTGTTAGTGATGTATTCTCTTTCATTAGCTTCTTTAATAGAAGCTGGTATTATAATCAAACAAAGTCTGGTTTCTACATGGTTCTTGTAAAATTTTTCTGGTAATAATCACCACACACTTCGGTATATTTTTATTTCGCTTAATACATTAAATGGAATGTCATTAGCTAGCATAAACTAGATAGAAAAAAGCTTGAAGAAACAAGTGTGCAGATGGCATTTTATTAGTCGTATTGAATAACTACCGTCGCCACTGAGCTAACTTTACCTGGAGTAATAACGGCATCCGTCTGGTAATAACTTGCACCTAATGGAACATTGTATTGAATGTTTTGATTCGATTGAACGGTTCCTAATTCAAGCTTCTCGTTCTTTGCAATGACTTTACTAACATTTTTATAGTTGGTTTTAAGTTGAACACCGACACCTTTCGCTCGGGTTGATGCAGGCGCATTGTTGGCCAACACATTCGTTGTATTAGGTGCTAATGTATAGTCAAAATTCAAACTAATTTTATTGCTCTCTACATAGGCTGTTGGATTTTCACCACCGTTACATAAAAAATTTAGATCAAAAGCCTGGTTACCTTGCGTAGAGCCTATCCCTTTAAATCCAGATTTATTGACAGTAGGTAATTGCACAGTCTTATTAACTTCCCCTAAAAGCTCACATGAGGATGAAGCAATTGTAATGGCATTACCGTACACTGTACTTGTCAAAAAAGGCTTACTTACATCGTCACGCGAGTGATAACTACTGTATCTACCTTCTATAAGAGCGCCTGATCCTGTCGAAGCCGCCGTTTTAACGATTTCAACGATAAAAAAACCTTCGCCTAATTTATATGTTGTATCACGAGATATAGCCTTGCTATAAGGGTAATAGCCAGAAAAATTTGAGCCATTACCAGCGTCTCTATATAAACGAATACCAATACCCTTAATATTGGTATTATAAACAGAGTCACCACCTGCATAGCTCAACGAAGGGTTTTTCGAAAGAACAGCTTGTATTGTCCCTCCAGAGAAGTAACTGCAAGAAATAGTGGAGTCATTGGGGATAATGGGGAAAGAGGCGCGTCGCAATACCTTCCCAACAGGATCGCTCGGTCTAACAACGACTCTGCCTACATTCATACTGATATCAATAGGTGTAAACCCCCAGTCGGCTGTACACCTTGCATATACCTCTGAACTTAAAACACAGCTCATTAGCAAGAGAAAACTATTTAATATTCTAGAGCTCATTGGCATAAACCTTCTAACATCAGCATATTTTTCTCATTCTGTAATGACTGAGCGGTGACATCATATTGTATCTTGCACTGCTTATCTTGTGCCTTACCCCATTTCACTGTTACCGTATCGGTTAACGTGTTGGTGCGTAAATAGACCAAGCTGCCTTGAGCCACCATACCTACATACTCACCTTCCGAATCGAATACTTCAGAGGCAAAGGGCAATGTCTCACCTTGGGTATTTAAACTTCTAATATAAAGCGCTTTTCCTGACTTGGTCACAAAATCAACTTTTGAGATTGATCCAGCATAAGGTGCTATGCGTTGACTGTTTCCCTCTAACTCTACATCTAATGACATACCTTCAGGGTTTAAAACAATCTCATTTAAACGATAAGGGGTCACATAGGGTATTACCGCATAGCCTGATTTATTAATGGTCAAACCATTGGTGTTATTTACTTTAGCGCCTGTAGCATCAGGCGCATATACTAAGACCATTGTTTGACCTTGGTCTGGACCAAAAAGCACCCCATCAGAGTGCGCAACGATATTACCTCTCGCTGTTAATGAGAGCTGCTCATACTGATCTGAGGTGCTGTATGAGCCGCCTAGCGTAGTAAAATTGGTACGGTATTGTGCGTTAGTATTGAAACTTGAGTTGTCTTCATAGTCTGTTGACACAGAAGCGCCATAGTTCAAACGATTACCCACCACACCACTCATACCGACGGTAGTATTATCTTGAGTATGAGATGAATTTAAATTAATAGAATTACGTTTAAAAGAAAGGGGTAGCGATAGCGTTAGCATATATTCAGTGTCATTCTCACTTTGATTTGTTGCATTATTTTCTACCATTCTTCTAATGGCTGAAACGCCATAATTTAGATTACGATAATTATTACTATAACCGACCTGATATTGTTTGGTGGTTTCTTCACGATCCCAGTAATCTACCCAAGAAC
>NZ_CAJGZV010000004.1 GCF_904846065.1 Psychrobacter immobilis | reverse complement strand
CTATGGGCTGGTCATCAAAAGAGGAAAGACCAGCACATAAATAAAGGTAATGGTTTTGGTTACAGCTTATTTAACCATGACAGTGAGTACACCAATACCATTAGCGCACGTTACTATAAAGATGGTTCAGAAGCTTTGATTGACCAATCACAGCTTGGGAAGAACCCAAGAATGTTAACCCCCCGAGAATGCGCAAGACTACAAGGCTTTCCCGAGGAGTTTTTAACGGATGCCGTATCGAAAACCCAAGCATATAAGCAGTTTGGGAACTCTGTTTGTGTCAAAGTTATCGAAGCGGTAGCAGAACAAATGGTGTCAACATTCCATAAAGCCGAAGCTATTCAAAAGCAGGTCTCTTTACGAGATGCTGTCTAAAACTCCTGGAAATGGTGGATATGTACGAGTAATTAATGAATCCCAGTGGTTGTTATTAGCGCGCCACTGGGAATAGTTACGCGCATTGCCTACATACATGCCACTATCAAAAAATACCACGCCCTGCTCAACAAGTTTAATCCAATTATCAAAGATCATCGGCTCACCAAAAGCAATTTGGTTGTAGCAGCCGTCTTTGTCTTTATTGCATTTAAACCAACCGTGATGACCAAACTTCTTTGTTAGTTTGCTATTCAAATTATCTCTATCCCAACGTGCAAGGACAAGCCCTTCTTGTTGTAAATTTTGCGGAACAATCTCTGCCTTAGTATCACGTGGGTCTTTCGAATAACTGTATACGATTACTATATTTTCTTCATCGTCGAAGAGCATTTCTGAACCGTTATAGGTTGATGGAGAGTTAAAGTTAGGTATTGGGCTGCCAGACCACGAGAAACGTCCCTCTTTCTTTTCGTTAGGCTTGCCAAATACCTCCATGAACCGTGTGCGATCTATACTACTGCCCTTGTCTGAGAAAATGTAATAGCTAGCGCTCCAATCTCCAAAGGTGGTTTTTTTACCTGTGGAGTTTTTCATTTCATACCCATATAAATCAGGTTCGTTGTTAGCATTTGCCGCTATTCCCATCTGCTTTTCTAGCCAGTGTCCAGCCTTACCATCATGGCGCTGGTTGAAATCAGTAGTGTCGGGCGCTATACCGTAAACATTATTTTTGAAAAGCTTGATAATTTTTAATTCTTCTTCTGAAATATTTGCTAGCATCAAGTTATCTCTCTCTTATTTTAAAAGAGAGTATTCTGTCAGATTAAACCATTTAGAACCAATATTAATAAATTTTTGTTGGTTACATTGATCTATATATAGCTGAGCATTGCAATAACATAAACAGCAATTAAAAAAATCATTTTATACAGGGTAAATAAAAATGACGGAAACGGAAGTAACGGAATTACTTGAGAACATATCGCTTGTCGATCTTAAAAAGCATATTAATAATCTTAATGAGATTGGAATCATTACAGATGCGTCAGACCCAAGAGATCCTCTTTTCCCACTAGACCATACTTTTCCTCATATGATTATAAAAAACTGGAAGATAAGCCATAAAGAGTATTTAAATCAACATGGTTATAAAGGCTGTGATTTAAAAACTGGGTTTGTAAAAACATCAAATAATAATCTGATATATATTATTTATGATTCTAGTAAGTACAATCCTAAATCAGCAATTGAATATGCAAGAGAACAAGACATAGAAAACTCTAAAATAAAAATAGCCAGATAGTATCTTGATATACGAAGCTACTTTGTAGAGAAATAAAGGTGTTAGGGGGTCAAGGGGGTCTACCCCTTTGACAGCACGTGAAAGGGGTAGATGCAACATAGTGAAATCGCCCCCTTTCACGACTGCTGGCTTAAAATACTAATATAAATGTCTTATACACTAAATACATATGTCTATATATACTGTATTTTATATGTGTATATATAAAATACACATATGCTTATATATAAAATACAAATGTCTATATATGACCAAAGTATATGTCTATATATACAATCTTATATAGATAAAGTAATGTGTATATATAAGATTATTAAGGTATGATTATCGCTCTATGAACATAGTAAGGATGGGTTATGAGTGAAATTCCGTACTCTAAACGTAAGGTAAACATGATGCGTGTGAATGCATTAAGGAGCGAGGGATCGGTAGCTAAGAATTTATTTATTGCTTATCTTAGTGGTGTCCATATTCTGGATTTTGATAGCGAGGATGCTAAAAGATATCCTACAGATTACTATGTGTTTAAAAAAATAGTAGGACACACACCAAGTATAGAAAAGCTTCACCATCAGATAAATACATATAGAGCAGCCCAGATATTAGATTTACTAGGTACGAGTGTTGATAACAAGAAATTAGGATTTTTAACAGCACATAAAGATCCATTCGGAAATATGTCAGCTCAAGATGTACTAAATGTTGTTAAAGCAGATTTAAATAATTATAAGCTACTGTTAGATGCTTTTATTTGTTATAGACATCGTAAAGCTATTAGAAAGTTGCGATTCAAAATCAAAGAGGAGCTTGGCATAACTCATGAGGAAATTAAGGCTTATAAGATATTCATGAAGGTACCTGAGAGCTTAATACCTTTAGTTAATCTCTATAAGAAACAAGAGCAACTAGCAAATTCAAAATCTTAAATCTAGTTCATATGTTTCTTTTTTTATTACTTATTGATAGTAAAAAAGCTTTTAATGTTTTTAAATGTTTTTAAATGCTTTTATGTAGGCTGTATCCCTTTAATATCAATTGGTGGAGATGATATAAGTATACGTTTATACACCCATAGATATACGTTTATACACCCATAGATATACGTTTATACACCCATAGATATACGTTTATACACCCATAGATATACTTATTTACAGGTGATGTATATCTATATACAATGGTTAATTATATGTATAGAAATATGGGGTTTGTATGACTAAAGCTAGTATAGTGAGCAAGGCTAATGCGTTCATTGAGTCGGGCTATGCGATTAATCTAGTCGCTCAACGTGTAATTATCTTAGCTATTATTGAGGCAAGAGAACAAGGAAGTATGTCTGAGATTGGAGGTGTCCACCGTATTAAGGCATCTGATTATGAGAAACATTTTGAATGTGATAAGACTACGGCTTACCGCTCATTAAAGTCTGCTTGTGAAAGCCTTTATGAAAGCGAGTTTGTTTGGACTGACAAAGATGCAAAAGGACGTGACAAAATAAATAAGTCCAGATTCGTACAACGTGCTTCATATAGTGATGGCGGTGGATACGTTGAGGTTATGTTTGGAAACGACGTTATTCCACTTATAACAAGACTTAGTGAGAAATATACAGAGTACGAGCTAAAACAAATAAAAGACCTAAATAGCATCTACGCATTGCGTATTTTTGAAATCTTAATGCAGTGGAATAGTGTGGGTAAAACCCCTCCAATTACAATTGAAAATTTACGTACTCGTTTGGGAATCGAAGAACATCAATATAAAACTATGGGAAATTTCAAGAGTCGTGTCCTAGACCATGCTATTAAAGAAATTAATGACAATACTAATATTACAGCGACTTATGAACAGCACAAAGAAGGCCGTAGAATTGTTGCGTTTACATTCAAATTTAAAATAAAAGCTAAGCTTAAGAAAGTGATAGACATAAAGAGAGATAGCGATACTCCTGATGTACCGACCTTGATAAAAATGACTAGTAAACAAAGAGGCTCGTTTGCTGCTCAGCTTTCACGAATGAGTGAGTTATCCAGCTATGGTAAGCAAGGTGAGGACTACAAGGAATTTGCTTCACGGATTGAGACTGAGCTCTTGGATGAAAGTAAGCATGCTTTTTACATTCCTTATCTCGACAAATTAGGTTTTAAAACTTCCTAAACCCATGATCAAAAGAGAGACCATCCTGAATTATGTGTAATTGAATTTAGCTTATGGCACCACTTACATAAAGTTTGGACAAAGACCCAATTTTTCTTCTATCTACAACTACAAGGACTATAGACATGACTACTGATGCATCAGAATTAAATACGCAGGATTTTATTGCAGAATTTGGGCAGCATGAGCTTGTAAGCGATTTTAGCGAAGAAGCGATTAACGCTATCTTAAGCCAATATAAGCGCGTGCAAAGCGAAAGTAATGACCCAGTATCTATTGCTTGGGAGCCGCTCTTCAATGATGCCCTAGAGTGGGATGCTTCGGGTGTTGTTTATGAGCTCAGTAGCGAAGTAAAAGAACATGCTAGCGAAATCATCACTATGATCCGTAATGTTGATATTGGCATTAGTGCCGATGCGAAAGAAAAGTTTGACAGCTTGGAGCATGATTTAAACGATGAGGAATTGCTACAATTCTTACAATCTGAGTTGATGAAATCATCCGATTATTTTAATGAGGTTGCAGCTATGCTAGCTCGTGAAAACAACTTCACAAAACTTGATAACGGTAAGTATCTCATTTTAGGTGCTTATTGATTTTTGGTTGTTATTAATATTTTTTACTTGAGAGAGTCGCTGACCAACAGTGGGACTCTTCTATTGATTAGGATGAGGCGGTTTTTTAAGATCAATTTGGTTAGTCATTGCTTATTTTCTAGTTAGTGAATTATAAGCAGTTACACAGAATCTGTGATGGCCTAGAAATCCCACCATCTTTTCTTCTTAATAGGAGGTGTGATTGTGTTTTCTTTTTCAGGCTGTGACTCATCGTCGGGTTCAAATTTTTTGAACTCTAGCAGTTTTACTTGTGCAAAATCGTGAATACTGGCGTTAGCTTTCTCCAGCGTCTTGTTTAGCTGACCAATCTGTTGTTGATAATTCTCTATCAACTGCTTTTGATCTCTGACCTGCTGCCGTAGGTGTTCATTCTTTAAATTTTCTAGCTCTAATTGGTGTTCAAGCTCTGTACAAGACTGTACAGTCTGACTGTTCAATTGCGTATTATCAAGACTGTTCAGCGATTGTTCAGTACGTTTTTTGGACAAAGGTTCTCCAAATACCCGAAGCATTTCCGAAGTATCAATTTTCTTGTCTGCAGTTCTAGAAAGCTCACCATCATTGACTTTCTGATAGATCGTCGTTCTTGATACGCCCCATTCTTTTGCCGCTTTCGTCACTGATATTATCATTGTTCACCTAGTGTTCAAGTACGTTTTTAGTGTCTGTACAATAAGACTGTTCAGAACGTTCAGTGAACAACTATCGCACTAACCTACCTATGAGGCAAATCATAAATAATTTGATATGTAAATTAGAGGTTTAGCTGTATGGCATTCGTTTTATTGAACAAATATAAGGTATCATCACCATTTATAGAAAAAATTTTCTCTTATTCTGAGTATTAAAAAGAGTTTGGTTATGAAGAAAGCTATTTTAGGCATGATGTTATCTGTCTTTGCCCTGTCATCTCATGCAGTAGTCACAGTCACTGACAATCCATTTTATAGCGATGTTGAGGTAGATCATCCGTTGTTTGCTAAAGGTGCTGGTGGTTCACAATGCAAAGGCTTGCCTCGTGTCTGTACGCAAATGGTCAGCTGTGAGCAAGCCAAACTAGCACTTAAATGCGGAAATACTAAGCTAGATCGTGATAAGGACGGTGTACCATGCGAATCAATATGTCCAGGTGGTTAATTGCGATCGCGTCTATCGCGTCTATCGCGATTATAGGGTGCAGTTCAGGTAATAAAGATGAGATGTACGGTTCAGGCTATATCGTAGTGAATGAGCAGACATGGAGTGAAAGTTACACGACTCCTTATCCGTTTACGGTGCCTGAGGGTGAGATTGGGTGTGCCTCAAATCTTGCTTTTGGTCGTGAGGTGTACTTTAACCCTAAGGGATACACTGATGAATCTTATGTTGGTACACCTCTTAATAAATCAGCTGTGGATGGCGTGAAGCTAGGTGGTATGGCTTCAAACGTGCCTTATAATGTCAAAGAAGGGGCTGATCTTAATGAGGCCGTACAGATTGGGTTGAAGGTCTGTTATGAGCAAGAGGATAAGTTTGCGAATTATTAAGTTCGGTTCCCTAGTGAGGACTGGAGTCTTTGGCTGTGGGCTACAATTGTAGTGTGCTTCAAGGATCCTTTCCTAAAAACTGTGTAACTGTTATTTAGCTTATAGCAACACTTACACAGAATATGGGAAAGGCCAATAGTTTAGAAGATACAGAACGAGAGCTAAATAGTTTAATACTCTGATGTATTAGTTTCTGATTCTTCTGAAACTCTATAAATGTTAAACTAGAGCTACTTTGCTGTTCAGCTGTTATTGTTAATAGGAGAATTACGCTACCTTTTATGTTGTAGTCTGGACACGCGTGTCACGTTGCGTTGCTATTGCATGCTCTGAAGTTATGCTCGCTCGTACATATGTAATAGTCTGGATGTGCTAATTGATGATATACCTAGTTGGAAAAAATAGTAACTTATATGGGTATATGTCAAATAATTTACTGCAAAACGGGAGTAGAGAATGAAATCTAGTATAAGCTCTTTAAATATAGATGATAATATATTCTTTAGCTTAAAAAAACGTATATTAAATAATAACGAATTATATTGTAACGTTTTAAATAAAAAAGAATTTAGAAGACTTTATCATATAAGCTTTATGGGAGCTATCGATTACACAATCCACACTGATGGTCTTTTGCACGAACAAAGAACAAGAGCTGATCATTCAATTGATGTAGCAATTCTAGCATATTACGTTGCTAGCAAGAGAGGCTATAATGATGATTTAAAAAACCATTTGTTTATAGCAGCTTTACTACATGATATAGGGCATTTGCCTCTTTCACATAGTTTAGAACACTATTTTGTAGATAGATTTAAATATGGTCATCATGAAATAGGTGAGTCCATGATAAAAGGTAAAATAGGAAAGAATAATTCACTATCAACTTTTATTAAAGATAATTTTGATATTAGCTTTATATTAAGCTTGCTAAATAAAGAAGCATCAGATGAAGATGGTGGAGATTTGTTTAGTAGTCCAATTAATATTGATACTATTGACGGAATATATAAGTCATCTAGATATTTATCTAAATCTTTCAGCTTTGATAGGTTAGAGTTAGCTAAACAGGTATTTCTTAAAAGAGAGGATAATTCATATTTAGATAAATTTTGGAATTTAAAGAACTATACTTATAAAAACCTAATAAACACCAGCCATGGTATTTTATCAGATAGATTGGGCGAAATAAATTTTGGTAGTTACCTAGATAAAGAATTAAAAGAGTCAGATTTCTTTAAGTCAGAAAAAAATTGGCATCAAATACATAAAAAGATATTTAAAGAGTTTAAACTTTTAAAATCTAATTCTTTAGATAGACTGCCAAAATCTATAGAGTACACAGATAGATTATACTATATTGACTATAGTTGTTCAAATACCTATGACAGATATAAGTTAGAGAAAAGAAAAGAAGTATTCCATAATTTAGATTCAAGCTTTAAAAGCTTTGAATCAAGCACTAATATACAGTTGAAATTTAAATATGAATGAATATAAAGATTACTTAAGAAATAATAATTTGTTGGAAATTCTAAAGTCTTTTGAATTCTCAAATACGAACATAGAAAAATTACGTGAGGATATTACTGAGGCTTTAGATAAAGAGCTTGAAGACGATGAAGACCTTAAAAAATTATGTATTGTCACTACAGGGTCTTTCGCTAGAAGAGAGGCTTCCGAAGCATCAGATTTAGATTATTTCATAATAATTCCTGATCATCTAGATAAAGAGTATGTGCTAAATAGAGTAGGAAAACTAATATCCGAAGCTGTACAAAAAACCGTTACTAAAGATACAGGTTCTACTGGAACTTTCGGTGTTGACTCTATAATGCAGGAAAAAGATTTACTTCTCCTAAATCATAATGATGAGCAAAATAAAGATTTGACAAGAAGGATGTTGTTAATTCTTGAGGGTGATTACTTATATAATAACGAATTATTTCTAACAATTCGAAAAAAGATATTAGAAATATATATAGATAATAATGAAGTTAAATTTATAATAAACGATATAGCTAGGTACTATCGTACTATGCTTACGGATTTCCATTACAAAATAAATTTTGGTAATAAAGATTGGGGAGTTAGAAGTATAAAACTAAAGTTCTCAAGGAAAATAATTTATCTATCTGGATTGCTGTCAATAACTATTGTTGAAAGAACTAACTCTAAAGAGAAAAATGTAGATAATTTAGAAGCAACACTATCTTTTAGCCCCTTAGAGCGTACATTTAATCTACTAAAATCTGAAGATGCTATCTTGCTAAAGATATTTGAAGAGTATAATTATTTTCTGGGGATTATAAGTGATGATCAGAAAAGAAGTGCTTTAGATGAAATAAATAGAGATAGTAGGGATGAATCAGAACTATACATAGAAGTAAATAGGAAGGGGGAATCTTTTAAAGATAATTGCTATAAAGCACTTAACTGTAAGTATAATAGAGATAGAGGTAACTTCCGATTTGAGTATTTGGTAATTTAACACTATGATATATTTTGTTAGGCATGGACAGACAGAATATAATTTAAAAAAACTATATATGGGTAGTTTGGATATACCTCTTAATCCCACAGGTGTAAGTCAAGCAGAAAAATTTGCAATTATTGCTAAAGATCTTAATATAGACTTGATAGTATCTTCTGATTTAATAAGAGCTAAAGAAACTGCGCAAATAATTTCAAACTATATAAAAAAACCAATTATTTATAATAGCTTACTAAGAGAAAGATCTCTTGGTAAGCTTGAAGGTAGACCTAAAGAAAATAATATTAATATTAATTTATTTGATATTGAAAATGATTATGATTTTAAACAACGTATATACCTTAGCTTGTTTTTTATTGAAGGTATTGTTGATCATAGCAATATATTAATAGTAAGTCACTCACATGTGTTCAAAGCTATATCACAAAACAGTTTGTTTGCAACAGATAAAAGGATTATTTCAAACTGTGAATATAGCCGTGTATCAAAATTATAAAAATATGAGTATTCCCCGAAGGAAAAATCTGAAAAGGGTAATTAATTAATAAACTACTTATACTAGAACAACTTAATGAGCAATGATAAGTTCAGGTCTTTCCTTGGCCACATCAGCGATCAGATGCCGTGAGCACTTGGCCATTCTTTGAATATCAGAATAGCTATGACCTGATTTGAGTAGACTAGCGATGATCTTACGCTTTTCGATATCCTTCCTACGTCCTGAATACTTACCTTCTGCCTTAGCACGAGCAATACCTTGCATCTGACGGTTACGCCGATCTTCATAATCTTTTCGAGCGATAGCAGCGAGCATATCCAGCATCATCGAGTTAATGGCCTGCAATATACTGCTCATAAATTCAGTGCTGTTTTCAGGTTGAAGCGCCATATAGGAGGTAGGCAGCTCTTTTGATACGATAGATAGCTTTTTTTCTGATAGCATTCTTTTGAGCGTATCCCAATCAGCTTGGTTCAAACGCGCTAAGCGATCAATCTGCTCAACTAAGATAACATCGCCCTTATGAGCATCTTCAATCAGCTGCATAAGCTTTGGTCGCACCAAGATAGCCCCTGATTCATTTTCGACATAGAAGGCAGCAATTTTGTGTCCATGATCTTTGGCAAATGCTATGAGTTCGCTTTTGGCACGCTTAGCATCTTGTTCTTTGGTAGACGCTCGTAAATACGCTCTGATAAACATAAACACCTAAAATAGTCTGTTATAAGTGGTTCCATTATACCAGTCTGTTTTAAGTGGTCTGTTAATAGGTTTGAAGGGTGAAATAACTGGTTCCCTTAGGGTATACCATTAGTTAGCTGCTTAGTCATAATTGTGTGCACTGTAGAGAACCCTTATCTTACATGTCGAAAAAATTAACTAACATCAGCATCCGATTTATTAAGGTCTTTGATTTTAATAGTGACGGTTAAGCTATCTAAAAAATCTTTCAAAATAGAATACACTTGTTTACTTGATAGTTTGGGCAGTTCTAACTCATCGTCAACATTTTTACTTTCAGGAATATCTTCATACACATCGTGTTCTTCATACCTTCTAACTAGTCCAAAAAAAGACGCATTAACTACAGTTCTCGTACCTACTTTTCTACTTTTAACTACAATAGAGTTATCTTTTATCTGTGTAGACTCACTCTTATCCACATAAAGCAGGACCCTCTGTTTATCTAATTCAGCAGTTGCTTGTTCCAATAGCTCCACAAAATCAGATAGCGATACTTTGTATAAAGTACAGAAAGAATAGATATGTTCTATGGTGATATTTGATGCCCCAGACTCTAGTTTAGATATCGTTGAGGCTAGTTGTGAGGTTTCTTCGGCAACCTCCTTCTGCCCTTTCCCTGTTGCTGTTCTCATATGACGAAAAAGACTACCTGTGACTATATTGAGTTGTGCAGACCATATGTAATTGGCCATATAACTACCCCTTATGTAAATACCCGATTATATTTCCTTAAAGTAATTTTGTCAATATAATAAATTATTCTATATTTAACAAAATTCTTGTTTGACATTATTTCTAAAATAGAATATTATTCAAATTAAGCCTAACAGCTTAACAAACAAAACTACAAAATGAGGGTTAAGGTCATGGAAAATATACTTAAGGTTCTAGCAGTTGTAATTATTGAGGAAATTTCTCGAGCTATTATTAAAGAGCTAAACTAAGAAAAAGGTGCGTGAGAATTATAATTCTCACGCACCTTTTTTATATAGGATATGAATTGAGGGTTTTACGATGAAAGCACGTGATGTTATCAAGTGTATAAAGCGACATGGCTGGTCTTTAAAAAGAGTTAGAGGCAGTCATAATCACTTCATGCATTCTAAAATGAATGGCTTAGTGACAGTACCATTTCATGGATCGAAGGATTTACATCCGAATATAGTAAACAGTATATCCAAAATGACTGGTATATCATTTTAAAAATTTTATCTAGCAGTAATGAAACCATTTTTTAATCAACAACTAGAAATAAGAATTATGGGAATATTTACTGATTTTTTAACTGATGTCGCATATCGAGTAGGAGATATAGTCGATTTCGTAAAAGCCAACCCTATGAAAATAACGGCAGTTGTAGTTACAACAGTAGCGACAGGTGGCACTGCAGTAATTACTGCAGCTGGGGCTACAACTGAATCTATTGCTAGTGGTGCTGGGGTAGCTTCAACTAAATTATAGTAACTATAGGTGAAGAGAATTAATCTTACTCAACTTTAGCGTATAGTTATTTAACTTACGTTTTAATGGCACTCTTTTTGGAGAGTCTTCTGATTTCAGCTATTAATAACTACTTATATAACATAAATCTTTAATGTGAGAGATAACTTGGAAGACTTTAATATTAAAACTATAGCACCGTGGATGACAGATATTTGGTTGGATAGTATCCCCATTACTCATTTATATATGCCATCAATGAAGAATTATTGTTTATCTGAGTTTGCATTTTTTCTCATTGATGATGAGTGGGATGTACAATCACTGACCAACCTAAAACATAAAACAGGAGCGGCATTCTTGTTTGGTCTGCAAACTACTGGTAAACGTGTTGATAAGCTTGATGTGGTAGACGGTATTATTGTCTGTAAGCTGGATGAAGTGAAACAAGTAATGAAAGTTTCTGAAGTCATGTCGAGTAGGAAGGACAATTTAATTCATACAGATTTTGATGTTATTAGGCAGGCACTCCAATTTAAGAAGCCTGCTCAGTTTATACAGGCTACGACAGTGGGTACAGATAAATTAGAACGAGCAGAAAGAGCAATCAATCAAATTATCAGCCAAATTCCTCAAGATATTAATATAGATGTACTGATACTTAGGATCAAAACTACCGGTGACTTATCGCTTGAAGAGTACTGTGTTGTAAGTGAGGCTATTGAAAACATAGTTACTGATGACATAAGTATTTGGTACGGCAATGGTCTTATTAATGTATCTGATTGCTGCTTGGTAGAGGCGATATATGGTCAAATAAATATTTCATAATATTGATTATTGGCTTACAAAAGACTTAATTATTTAAATAAAAAAGCCCAGCATATTCGTGTTGGGTTCTTTTATTTGAGTAGGTCTAAGCTATAGATTAATAAAAATACTCAAAATGACCATCTGTTTTTTCAATTGCATATTGCATATAGGTATAATTTATAGGTTTTATTAGTTAATCTTACTCAGTTTTTTTCCTTTTTTTATCACCTGCTTTTTGTGCAGGTGTTCGATCATCACCTGTATTGGTAGTATGATTGTGGCCACCGGTTTTTTTATTCTTACCAGTTTCTATAACTCCATGCGTATTGCTTGGTACTTGCTGATCAGTTACAGCTTTAGTAAATCTATCAAAAATACCCATAATCTATCTGCCTCTAATTTAAAAAATAATTAGGTTAACTATATCCGTTTTTCTAATACAGTCAAGATATGTATAGATAAGAGTTCGGGGTAACTAAATGGTCTTATTAAAAAATAGCAGCTTTAAGAGTGTTTCTATAGATTAGGTGTATATGAGTAGGTATTGCTTGAGGACGTATCCAAAACAGACTTCTCCTTTATCGATTTTGTTGTATCCTTTACGATATGGACACTGAGCTTCAGAGGTTCAGGTGCCTTAATATCACCATACAGCTTTCCGTGATACTCCTTCTTTATCTCCATACCCTTTTCCCATGTCATTAAGTCTCTGTTTCCACGAGAATCACTCAACCTTTCATATTTACTCTGCATACTTTCAATAATCTCTGCGCGTTGGCTCAAAGCCTGAAAACCTTCTTCATAGATAGCACCTTTCAGCCTGATATTTCTTTTCATATCAGGACGAGAAATACTGATGGATTTTTTGACGGCTCGTTCTATCTTAAAACCTAAGCTTTCTAAAAAATACATCACACTGCCACGGTCATTAAGCGAGCCTTCCTTCAAGCTATCTAGCAGTTGTCGGTCAATATCAGCTTTTATAGCGTGAGTATCTGGAGCTTCTTCAACAGCCTTGTTTTCCTTTTTCTTTGCATCATACGGTGTAGGGCGTGGCGCATTATTAATATAAGGATTTATCAGTCGCTTACGTTCAGGCTCATTAGGGTCAGTCAACTCATACTCTTTATTGATGATGTTCTTAAAAGCATTGACCCTTGTTAGATCTGCTTGAGCGTAGAATGGCTGCAAACTCTTACCGCTTCTTAGCTCTTGACAAGGAATAACAAAGTTCAGCTCCAGTCGACCGCCTTTATCACTATGCTCTACCCATAAAATATCGTACTGGTCAGGCTCTAACCCTGTAAATAACGTATCCTCAAAACGCTGCATGATGTCTTTCTTCTGCTCATCACTAAATTGGGTAGCATCTTCGGTAAAAGAGAGAACACCTGACTTATATTTTTGCTTATACGGTGTGGCATTAATCAGTTGCTCAGTGAGCTTAGGATCGCCGTACAGCACCTTTGCGCCCTCTCTAGGCTTACCCTTAGTAAGCAATAGATAATTAAGTGGTCCTGATCCTGCTCCCTTGCCCCTATTAAAGAATTTGACGATCATGGCGTACCTCGCAAATTATTATCCAACAACTCGCCAATTAAACCCCTGATTACCTCAATCTGCTTTAGTACATCCTGATCAAGCTCTTTATTGATATTGGCGTGTTTTGCGGTTTGATTAAGGTTTGAGCCAATACGACCCAATGCACGAACCAATTCAGGATCAGCTTGTTTAATTGGCGATACGCCTAACCCTAAATCACGCATCCATCCTGCCATTGTTGTACTCTGCTGCCGCTTTTTTAGTTCAGCCAACTCATCAGCACTCACTCGAATAGTGATTTCTCTAACACGTTTTTTATCTTTGTTATTTTTCATTAAAAAACTCTTATGAGTGGAAGCCTTATATGTAAGTTTAATGTTTTTATTCTAGTTTGACTGACTTCATTGCTTGAGCCTATATGAACACATGCTATATACGTCAGCTGATGACGTCTTAGATTAAAAAAGTGGGTTTTATTTACCAAAGACAGCTTTTTTATGATAGTATCCGGGAATAAAACAGGATACTTAAAAGTAGGCGAATATGAAAGATTTTCAGAAATATGTTATTGAAAAACGTAAATCATTGGGTGTGTCTCAAAAAGAGTTAGCATTACTGTTAGGCATGAAAGAAGCCGGTGAAAGAACGGTTCGTGGCTGGGAAAATGGTGAGCATAAACCTTCTGCTACAAGGTTAGCGAAGCTAGAAGCACTTAACAATAGCCATCCTTTTGAGCATAGTAATAAGGATGGTGATTTCACTTTCATTGATTTGTTTGCAGGTATTGGCGGTATACGTCTGCCGTTTCAAAAGCATGGTGGTAAGTGTGTTTTCACTAGTGAGATCGACAAACATGCTCAAAAGACCTATTTTGCCAACTATGGAGAGTATCCAAGTGGGGATATTACCCAGATTCAAGCCAAAGATATTCCTGATCATGATCTGCTTTTGGCCGGGTTTCCTTGCCAAGCATTTTCACAAGCGGGTCTAAAACAAGGCTTTAAAGACACACGCGGTACCATGTTTTTTGAGATTCAGCGAATTTTAGCTGAAAAACGCCCAAAAATGTTTTTACTAGAAAACGTTAAGCGATTAAGGACTGATAAGAAAGGGGAAACCTTCCAAACAATTTACGATATTTTAACAGGACAGCATAAAGACAGCATACCTGAGGATATCCCTATGAGTGAAGATGCTCGTGAAGCTTTGTCTCACAAGCTAAATTACTGGGTAGGATATGCTGTATTAAGGGCTGCGGACTTTGGCGCGCCACAGAATAGAGAGCGTATTTTTATCGTAGGCTTCAATAAAGATTACTTTGATAAAATCGAAAACTTTGATGAGCTGTTTAGCTTTCCTAAGCCTACTCATAGCAAAACCCGTGTTGGGGACATATTAGAGGATGTGCCAGCTGGTGATACGGTCTATACCATATCTGATAAT
>NZ_CAJGZV010000003.1 GCF_904846065.1 Psychrobacter immobilis | reverse complement strand
ATCGTCTACTGATACGCCCCATAACGGTAAGCTACCCATCATCACAGGCTTACCAAAGCGACCATAGGGAACACCGTTCGAGTAGTCAGGGCTTCGAGCATCGGCTGGTGCTTCGCCACCTTGCATTCCTGACATGTCCATACTGCCATGATCCATGCCCGACATATCCATGCCACTATGATCCATACCTGACATATCGCCCGACATATCCATGCCACTATGATCCATACCTGACATATCGCCCGACATATCCATGCCACTATGATCCATATCTGACATGTCACCTGACATATCCATACCACTGTGATCCATATCCGACATATCGCCTGACATATCCATGCCACTATGGTCCATATCTGACATATTGCCCGACATATCCATGCTGCTGTGATCCATATCTGACATATCCATACCAGACATGTCCATACCAGACATGTCCATACTGCCATGATCCATGTTCGACATCTCAGCAGCGTTTGCTAAAGGTGACATTAGTAGCATCAAAGATGACATGCCAATAAACGGTAGACCTACTTTATATATTTTCATAATAAGGCTCATATTCGAAGGTTTATTAAACAACGGCAACTTCTCTAAACATCCCTGCTTCCATGTGATAGAGCAAGTGGCAATGCCATGCCCATCTGCCAGCTTCTCCGGTGACATCAAAGCTTATCTTTTGTGCAGGCTGTACCATTATCGTATGCTTACGTACTTGAAACTCACCTGAAGGCATCCGCAGATCGCTCCACATACCATGCAAATGCATGGGATGATTCATCATGGTGTCATTGACTAAGGTAATACGTACGCGCTCGTTGGGCTTAATATTGACCGGTGCGGCATCTTTGAACATAACCCCGTCTAGAGCCCAAATATAGCGCTCCATGTTTCCCGTCAGATGTATTTCAATCTCTCTGGTGGGTTTGCGCTGCTCTGCCATTATCTCATCGCCGACAGAGCGCAACTGACTATAATTCAAAACCTTTCTATCAATGTTACGTAGATTAATACCAGGGTCATCAAGGTTCATACGCGGACTATCAACGCGCATATCGGACTTAAAGTCATATTCTGTTTTGGCATGTTTAGCGTTATAGCCATTCGATCCCATGGCGCCCATCATGTCGGCCATCGTCAGCCATTCGATTTTGTCCATAGCAGGTATCGCAGGACGAGCACCTTTTTTGGTAGCAAGCGTTGTCGCAACATAGCCTGACCGATCTATGTTTTGAGCAAATATGGTATGCGCGTCTTTAGTGGGCGTCACGATGACATCATAAGTCTCGGCCACCCCAATACGGAAATCATCGATATCGACGGGACTGACATCAATCCCATCCGTCGCGACGACTTTCATTTTTAGGCCGGGGATGCGTACATCAAATATCGTCTGCGCTGAACCATTAATAAAACGTAGTTTGACAGGCTGTCCAGCCTTGACAAGTTGCGTCCAGTTAGCCGCTGTGGTTTTACCATTCATCAGATAGGTAAAGGTTTTTTCACCAGACAGATCAGTAAAGTCTGTCGGCATCATGCGCATCTGATTCCACATTTTGCGCTTATCAAACGCGGTTTTCATATCCGTTTCGGCAATATCAGCAAGCAGTTTTTTGAAGTCTGGTAGATGGTAGTTGTCAAAGTCGGCGCGCTGTTTGAGCAGCTTCAAGAGATTATGCGGGTTGCGGCTGGTCCAATCACTAAGCACGATCACATGGTCTTCGTCGATAGGATGACGTTCGCGCCCTTTCGGCTCAATGACGATGGCCCCGCGCATACCGGTTTGTTCTTGGAATCCAGTGTGCGAGTGATACCAATAAGTGCCAGATTGTTTCAGCGTAGATTTATACGTAAAGGTGCTATTTGCTGGTATACCATCAAAACTAATGCCGGGCACGCCATCCATCTCAAACGGTACTAGTAGGCCATGCCAATGAATAGAGGTCGACTCATTCATTTGGTTATGGACGCGTATCACTACCGTATCGCCCTCGCGCATTTTTAGCGTTGGCGCTGGTAATGAGTCATTAATGAGCGTCGCCGTGCTTGACTTGCCATCAACAATGATGGGTTTTTTGCTGACATAAAGATCAAACTCTTTGCCTGTCAGTATGGGTACTTTATGATCGGGTTTATCACTGTTAATAGTAGCGCCCTGACTGCCTGAGCGACTCGATTGTCCCAATGCGCTACTAGCAATAGTCGGCATCAAGGAGGCACCAAGGACAGCAGAGGATCCGGTTAAAAAACGTCGGCGGTTCAGTATGTTCTTTTTATTCATAATGATAACCTGATTTAATTTGAGAGATGGTGGTTAAGCTTATAGTTATAACATTTTCGATATTTAACAGAATCTATTCACATCTAAGCCAACACTACAGCTGCTGCTGAGGAGACTCAATAGCAGCATAGACTTCTGTGGTGCCGTCTTTATTAAGCTGCATTACCTTATAAGGCATGAATTTACCTTCATACTCCATACCGGGGCTACCAACCGGCATACTCGGTACGGCAAGTCCAATAGCTTGTGCAGGAGGATTTGCTAAGAATTCAGCCATGTGTTTAGCAGGGACATGCCCTTCAAAGACAAAACCGTCGGTGGTAACGGTGGTATGACAAGAGCGCATTTGCTGTGGTACGCCATAACGCTCCTTAAATAAGGATAGATCTTCCACATCGTGCGTGGTTGCACTTAATCCATTGTTTTTTGCATAGCCTACCCATTCTTTACAGCAGCCGCAGTTGGCATCTTTATAAACCGTGGCTGAGACGTTTTTGAGTAATGATGACGAGCTGTTAACGGGAGCATTTGTAGGAGCAGAACTTTCATTTTGTACTTGTGCATTCTGGGTAGCAGACTGTTCAACCTTTACTGGTTGAGAATCAGAGCCACTGGTATTAGATTGGCTGCAAGCGGCTAGCGTTAACGAGAGTGACGATGTCACCATCAATAAAAGGACACGACCGGATAACCAGCTATGTCCATTAGAAAGCACATGTGTGTAATGTCTCATTAAATTACTCCTAAACGTCTATTGTTATGCTCGATATTCTAAAAACTTACACCCTATATTTGAATTCTTATGTACTTAACTAAAAACATTAAATGCAGCACTGTTCAGTACTGCATTATTAATAGCGACAACCGTGAGTTAGGAGGCTTTCATATCTAGAAAGTATTAATGCTGCATTCCAGATCCATCATCCGACATATTCATACCCATATCACCACCATCTGACATATTCATATCACCGTCAAATGACATGTCCATCATATCGCCATCTATCCTAGTGGTTAGCATCGTGTATTGGCTTTCATCTAATTCAGGTAACGATCTAATGAAGGCTACCATTGCCCACATTCTACCGTCATCATGGGACGCGCCCCACGCAGGCATTCCAGATGCCATAATACCGTGCTTAATTGCCCAAAAGCTTTGCTTTGCACCGTCTTCTGTTTGATAACGTTTGACAATATCAGCCTTGGTAAAGTTGGGCGGCTTTGGATATAAGCTCTCACTAAAGTCAGTTTGTGCCACTCCCGGAGACAAGTGACAGCCTGCACACATATCCTTATAGTCCGCGCCACCAGAACTGATTAGCTCAACCTTCTCTAAATCTGGTACCACAATATCTTTACTGGCATTTTCTATGGAACGATTGCGAGCAGTTTCTAAAAAGCTAAACATCATTGGGCTATGCTCTTGGTCAGCTCCCACATTGACAACGCCACTAGTAACAACCGCAAACACGCTAACGATTGCCACAAATACGGTAAAGAGCGCACCCAATAAAAATTTCATATGTTTTCCTAAGAATTTATTTCCGTTAAGTGTTGACTGCTATTTAACAGAGCTAAAATTTTTAAGATTTACTGTCGTTAGTAACGCAGTGTTTTTGGTACATTTGCTTCATTTTACCCATGTTAGCCATCATCGCTTTCATGGCAGGATCGCTCATGTCCATCTTGCTATGATCCATTTTTCCCATCATATCCATATGCTTTTGCATTTTTTCACAGTTCATTTGATCTTTTTCAGCATGCATTTTAGGGTCATGCGCCATAGCTGAGGTCGATACGACAAGAGCGATGGCCGTCATTGCGATTGATTTAGACAGTAATTTAAATTGTGACATGATTAATTCCTATTGTTTGGATTAAAGGCTATTGAGTTCAATAGCTGTTAAACCAGCCTAAATGATACATTAATCATTCTGACTGGTAGATGACGTTAAGATTACAATGTTGTCAGACTTCTAATTTTGTATTTTAATATCGCAGATAATCTTTTAGTATTACTTCTCACTACCATATTTTTTCACAAAATACTTTTCAGACTGCAAGTGTTGATCTTGATGCTGCACCTGACACGCGACTCTCGCATCAACATAGCCTTTCATTTGCACGCTAGAAATCTGTGCATCGTTATGATCTGCGTTCTTTGCAAAACTAGTGAGCGCATCACAATTACCGAGAACAGAAGCATCTAAGTTTGTGGTATGCGCATTGGCCGCTGACATGCCCACTAACATCGATACTGAAAGCAAAGCTGCTTTTTTTAATGAACTATAATTTTTCATATAAGACCCTTTAAAGATAAATAACAAACTGTTTAAGTAGGATAATTGCTTTACTCGTAGAGGCAGTCTGTATCAGAGACAAGCCAATATGCGGCGTTGATTTAGAATACTAAATGGTGGCTGACAGCTAGATGACACGGATATTACATGTTCGTTAGGAACAGCATAATATTGTCATCTTCTTGTCATTAAAACCAAATACCAGCATCTGTCTCTATCCAAAGAACACTGTTATAACAAGGGTTCCTGATAAATATATGGCTGATAAGCTAACAATGTTAGTGATACGCTGTTGACAACTATAATGATATAAAGGTAAGCAACGATGAAAGTACTGTTAGTAGAAGATGAGAAAAACCTTGGAGAATATATTAAGAAAGGCTTAACTGAGGCCGGTTTCATCGTGGATCATCACATGACAGGTTTAGATGGCTATCATGCGTTAATGACTGAAGATTTTAGTGTGGTTTTGATGGATGTCATGCTACCTGACGTCAGTGGCTTTGAGTTGGTACAGCGCTACCGAGCTGCTGGAAAGCATACGCCAGTTTTATTTTTAACGGCTAAAGATGATTTAAGCGATCGGATTAAGGGCATTGAAATTGGTGGCGATGATTATCTGACCAAGCCTTTTGCTTTTGCTGAACTGATTGTTAGAATAAAAAGCCTATTGCGCCGTGCCAATCAATCTGATTATAAAAGCTCGGTCATACACATAGCTGATCTGAAAATGGATATTGCCAAACGCACCGTTCATAGAGGCAACACTAATATAAAATTGACTGCTAAAGAGTTTGCTTTATTACAACTTTTCTTAGAACGTCAAGGTGAGGTACTGCCGCGCACTGTGATCGCCTCGCAAGTATGGGATATAAACTTTGAGAGTGATACGAATGTCATTGACGTGGCTATAAGGCGCTTGCGGATAAAAATTGATGATGGATTTGATATAAAGCTGATTCATACGGTACGCGGAATGGGCTACAAGTTAGAGCCACTGGCTGTCGACGTGGATAGTGGCATGGGCGACGATAGTATTAATAAAGACAGTCTGGCATCAAATGAGACATAAATCTAAGAATCGGCGTTGGTCACTGTTATGGCGAACTATTTTTTTACTGACATTGTTCGTTGTTATCTCTCAAGTTGTTATTTATATATGGGTTCAGCGCTCTGTTAACGAGCACTTTGAGCAAATGGACTCAGAGATTATTACCCATGCAGCTTTTAACCTGCGTAAACGCATGGTGAATTTTAACGATCACATAGAACCTTTTACAGTGTCAAAGTCGCAAGCGCTAATTGATGCCAATCATGTACATTCTTCTTGGTTAGACTATGATTTAAAAACGTTAATATCAGACAAAAACGGCAATTTATTGTCCAGCGATCCCAGTAATTTCATCAATGATCTACCGGCAGATTTTAGCTTGTTACAACTATTGCAGGACTATCGCGATCAGCAGTTTATGATCAAGATAAATAATAGGTATTACCGAGCCATTATCATTACACATCAAGAGGTTTTGGCATTTATTGCTCTACCTATCGATGTGCATCATCAATATCTTATCCAGTTTAATCGCCAGCTGAGCTTGATACTTATCGCCATTACCTTATTATTGGTTTCAGTAGCAGCACTAAGTGTACACTGGGGTTTTGCTCCCCTAGCTACTATCGTACAAAAGATGAAAGGCATTAATCTTCAAAGGTTAGATGAAAGAATTGTGGTTGGCGATATGCCGTTAGAATTACGTCCACTAACGGAGTCTTATAATTCTATGATGGTCAAGCTTGAAAGTAACTTTGAATCATTATCACGGTTTTCAGACAATATCGCCCATGAGCTACGTACGCCAATAGCGACGCTGAGTACGCAAACGCAAGTCATGTTAACTAAGCCAAGAGAAAGCGACGAATACATTGAGCAATTGCATCATCAGCATGATACGTTAAAGCAGTTATCCGCCATGATTAACGATATGTTACTACTGGCAAAAACTCAAAAAGAGCTGAGTGATTCGCAAATCAGTCATGTCGATATAGAGAGCTTGATCACAAAGCTTATAGATTATTATGAGATGATTGCTGAGGATCGTGAGATAATCTTTGAAAAATCGGGTGATTTTAAAACAGTACTAGGTGATAAAGGCTTATTGCAACGGCTGTTTGCCAACCTGATGTCAAATGCGATTTATTATGCGGCTAGTAATAGCACTATTATGATATCCGCTACTGTCCTCACTTCAAGCACCTCGCTTAATGCGCCAAAAGACGATATTCAATCCCCAGAGCAGCTCTGGTTAAGAATAACTATGACCAACCGTCTAGACAAACCATTAAATCAGATTGAAGCCGATAAACTGTTTGAGCGATTCTATCGTCATGATAAAACGAATACGATGCATTCAGGAACAGGCTTAGGCTTATCTATTGTGCAAGCTATCGCCAATGCTCATAATGGCAAAGTTAGTATTACTATCAAAGATGAGTGTCTTTTTGAGGTTGCTGTAAAGTTGTTGATTGCCAGGTAGTAAATACCTTCATACTGTCTATGAACCGCTCAGATTAGATCGAAGGCGAGTTTACTTGGAAGGTCTCTCTATCCATAAGATGAGATTCTGACTTGCGATAGTTGTACTTTTCAATTGTTGGACAAAAAATTTCTTATATAAGCCTATTTCATACATTCTATTACCAATAATTATGGTGCCTTTATGATGATTCATCCTCAGTATGATCCCGTAGCGCTTTCCTTGGGTCCATTGGAAGTGCATTGGTATGGGCTAATGTATTTGCTAGCCTTTGCTGCCGCTTACGGTTTGGCTTGGTATCGCAGTACCAAACGCGACAATTGGACCACCGACATGGTCTCTGACTTAGTCTTTTATGGCGCGCTTGGTGTCATCTTAGGCGGTCGTATTGGCTATGTGCTGTTTTATCAGTTCGGTGAATTACTCCAAAACCCTGCCTATATATTAAAAGTCTGGGAAGGCGGTATGTCTTTCCACGGCGGCTTTATCGGCGTCATGCTAGGTATGTGGTTCTTTGCCCGTAAATATAAAAAGACTACCTTTCAAGTATTCGATTTTATCGTTCCTTGTGTACCAACCGGCTTACTGTTTGGGCGTATCGGCAACTATATCAATGGCGAATTATGGGGTCGCGTCTCAGACGGTGGCTATAACTGGCTGACCTACTTTCCGCAAGCCGCGGCGTTTGATATGGAGCAATTACAGAGCAATCCACAATTGCAAGAATTGATGATTGAAGTCAATGGTCAATACATATTGCCTCGTCATCCATCACAGCTATATGAAGCCTTTGCCGAAGGTCTGCTGCTATTTATATTCTTATGGTGGTATTCATCAAAACCACGTCCACGTATGGCCGCCTCCGCTGTATTCTTACTAGGCTATGGCATCAGCCGCTTTATCATTGAATTCTTCCGCCAGCCAGATGCTGACCAAGGATTCATATTATTAGGTTGGATGACCAAAGGGCAAATCTTAAGCGCGCCGATGATTATCGCCGGCTTAATCATGCTGATTTATGCTTACAAACGCGGTATTTATGATTGGGGTAAGCAGTCTGCATATTAGAAATAAGTGTCGAGGTGCATGAACAAATAAATATAAATGCAGTTCTAACAAGATACATTCCATTTGCAGAATTAATACCTATGTTAGTACAAGGATTTTTACTCCTAAACCTAATTTTTTCATCAGATAGTGGAACTTCAAAAGCTAAAAATAAATTTGGATATGTAACTTTTTATGTCAATGTAACCTATTTTAGATGTTATCTGTCTTTAAAATAACCAATTTCTTAGAAATTAATACAAGGAACTACATGATGTATCGCAACAATTACGTAAGATTACATAGTTCCTTAGCGAATTAAAATTCATATTGACACTATAAACTAGTATATTATTTTAATAATTGGTTAAACCCTATATAGCATAATTACTTCACCCACTAAAAAAACGTTTGAGGATTAAATCTAAATTAAGGATTTAATCCTCAAACGTTTTTTTCTGCTTATCAAACAGGAGATATTGTTGTCAGGTTGGTCAGCTATATTCTATAAATGTTACACGAAATTACATTATAAAATAGGTATTTTTTATCATTTTATAAGCTTAAAAAGAGCTTTTATCAGATTTTTATTAGTGATGACATGCTTTACAGCCTATGCTAAAGTCCGATTTGTGTTTTGGCTAACAGTTTGACTTCCAATAAATTTATAAGGTTTTAGCGAAATCGTTGATAATGCCGGCCGCCTATGAAATAAGGGTTTGCAGCATAATTATTAGTCACCACAATGTGTATATTCTTGAGTTGTTGAGATTTAATTGACTGCTCTGTTATGGACAACAGACCATTTTGAATTAACCGTAGGTATTAGATTTATGAAACAGGCCTTATTGATTTTGTCAGTACTGGGTATGGGCATAGCACAAACGAGTACTGCTGCTGTAACGACCTTTCAAACAAGTAATAATATAACCAATATTTCTGCGGCATCAAACTACGGTTCATCAAAAAACATCTATAGCACCAAAAGTGGTGCTTATGTTTCTAATAATGATGAAATTAGTCAAGCAATTAGCAACCTAAGTGCGCAGGCCAAGCAAAAAGAGAATCAGCTTTCATCATTAAACAGCCGCTTATACGCTGAAAAACAACAGCAGCAAGTCAATAAGGTTCCTGACAGCAATTCAGCCCCCGCTATCGCTGCTGCTCGCGCCTCAAAAGTGGCTTTATCTGGCAGCTCTGGATATTGTGCCCGTTACGTACGTAAAGCACTACAATCAGCTGGTTATGAATTTACACCCAATCCTTCAGCCTATCAGTACGCCACTCGTGGCACGCTTGATAAAGCAGGTTTTAGCAAAATCAGTAATGATATGCCAACCCAAGTAGGTGATGTTATTGTCTATGATCGCTCATCAAAGCGCCCGCATGGCCATATCCAAATATTTGATGGCGAAAATTGGATTTCTGATTTCCGTCAGAACAGCATCAGCCCATACAGTGGTGTCTATGCTTATACGACATGGCGTGATTCAAAATATGTGGATGACGCATCCGCATCAGATCGTAATATCTACCTTGCTATGAATGATAAATAAGACCTGAGAAGTCAGCACAACATATTTATTGCTTTTCCCCAACCCAGTAGTGATCTTACTATCATTGCTGGGTTTTTTTGTGCTTAACATCAGGGTGTATTTAACCTTTCATGATTTGATCAGTCAGAAATAGACACTACTGATATCATTACTCATGACAGGAGTTATCGGCAAGCGCGTTTAAGATGCCACATGATACCGCTTGTGCACTACCTGCACATTTCTGGCGCAAAACTGAGAAATTTTTGGATTGCTAGCATTACAAGACAAATTACGAAACGACGCTCATGAAGATGTGGCTTAGCTCAAAGCGTATGGGTAAACCACCCCGAGTTCGTCGTACTCTCTAAGACTGTTTAGTCTCCGAAAACCTGAGGCGGTTCAGATAGTTTTTTTTGAGAGAGTATGACACTGCCAAAGCGATCTGAATTACTTAAACCAATTGATTGTATCAGTGCCTAAAAATTTTACGAAAATCTTATCAAAGGACTAGACAAAAAAATGCCTCTGGGAGTTGACTCCCAGAGGCATTTAGTTTTAAATGTAGATAACGGTTACAGTGTGCGACAACACGCTGTAACGAACAAATAAGCACACAGACTGCGTTATTTGAACAGCATTAAATGCCCGTTTAGGGTCATTTTATCCAAAATCTGCTTTCATATCAACTCTATTTGCTATACATTTTAAAAACTGCTTGTTCGCTCGTTACATTTTCGTGCTGCTCTCTCTGTACCCGTTACCCGTCAAATGGGTGGCAGGCCTCGGTGACGACTGCGTTTGACATAAGGGTGAGCTCCCTACAGGGGTGACTAGACAAAGGATCAGAGCAACGCAATGAGTGGTTACTTGTGCATATCGTAGCGGTATATTGGGCGAACGCCCTTGCTAGCGTATGACAGCACAGTAGCGGTTATGAGCGTGTCTAGGCGGTGCTATCAGCCGTAATCATAACAGCCGTAGCTTGATACAGTGATACGGTCTTGATGACGCGATGGGCGATGAAGTCGGCATGACTAATCACATCAAATTCAAGGAATGCACTAAAGTGTTTGTGAGTGTTTTTATTATACTCATAACTGCTTTAGGGTGAGTGTTCCTTGAAATCTGCTCAAGGCTCCAAAATCAGCATAAATTCACTTAGGCTAATTTAAGTAGTATATAGCCCACTAGGCTATATACTATAAGAATCTAGAGAAAAATTTAGAATATTTATTATACAACCATCATTTATTCAGTGAGTCGATATTGTCATGGTTGATTCATAAGCTTAGTGTGAATAGAACGGGATTGACTTATTTATTGTTAATTGTCTCTCGCATCTTTTCAATCTCTGCAGTCAATGAGCTACTCTTTTCCTGTTCTGATTGATAGTTAATTGAAAGCTCATCATACTGCTCACTCAATGCAGTGTGCTCAGTACTAAGCAAAGTTCTCTCATGATTTAACGTGTCGTGTTGCTTAATCAGTAGCTGATGATCTGCTTCAATCTTAGCTTGCTTTTGAGTAAGCTGCTCATTAATCCCTGATAACTTATCACGTTCAGCGATTATGGCCTTTAACTCTCCTTTCACTTCTGCTGTAAGATTCGTTATCTCGTTGCGCTCAATAACGACTGTCTTTAGCTCATCCTTAGTTGCTGTCAGTTCTGTTTGCAGACGCGCGATCTCTGCTTTATCGCTATTAGCAGTGGCTTCAAGCGTGGCCACCTTCGATATGTTGGCACTCAGCTCTTTTGATTGCTGATCAAAACTGCTACGCAGGTCACCAAGTTGGGCCTGAGCTGCCACTGTTTTAGCTCGTTCAAGTTCTAGCTGGTGCTGAGTATCGCTGAGTGTCTGTGTCAGCACATCCCGTTCAGCAGTCACTTGAGCCGCGGTGATAGCCGTTGCCTCTGCAGTTGCTGTGACCTCATCGAGCTGTTCTAACAAATCAGCCTGCTCACTCTCTAGGGTCTTAACCGCTTCTTGAGCCTCATCTGTCTCAGCTTGCGACTTGGCCTTAATACTCTCTAGAGCCTCCCGTTCTTTAACCAGACGATCATTGGCAATATCAATGGCCGTCTGCCACATATCCGCACCAAGCGTTTGTAAGCGTTCAGTGATACCACTTGGTAGCTCAACCTGTCTTAGCTGCTCTTCTTGTTGGTTATCCTGACGCCAAGACTTCATAGCTTCACTGATGGTCGTGAATGATCCACCACCCAGCGCCTTACGCACTTCGGCTAAAGTAGGTTTGATACCTTGTTCGTGCAGTTGATCAGCAATAGCATGAATTTGCTGTGTAGTAATGGCGATAATTATTGTCCTTAATTTTGTATGAGTAAATATGTAGCATTTGTAGTATTTTTTATATAGTATAATACAATATACAACATACTACAATATAAGGCTTAAAAAAACCTCAAGTAATCTTGAGGTCACAATCATTAGATTAGGGCTAACGATCAGTTAAGTACTCTTCTAGCGCATTACTATCATTTATTAATGATTAGCGCCTGTTTGCTTGGTTTTATCCTTAAATTTGGCAATGATACTGGCCTCAGTAAAGAACGCTTATGGTTTAATACTGCCACGGCTAACACCTGACCAGTCGGTGACTTCTGGAATGTCTGATAGATCAATGTCGTCATCATTAAGCGTTGCTAAATGCTCTAAATCTACTTGTTGCTTGGCCGTTAGTGGTGGTAGCTCGTCTATTTGATAACTAACTTTGTTCACACTGGCTCCCTTTCATTTTTTTGACACGTCTAGCTGAGATAATGCGTATAACCTCACCATTATCTATTTCTGTTTGCGTATGGGCTACCAATAGGACGGCGGTACCGTCTACTGTACCCAGCGCTTGCCACTGCTTTTCATCATTTTCATACCTGTCTTGCTGACGCAGGCATAAAAGGTCTAGAAAAACTCGGGCGGCTGCCTCAAATAATAAACGGTGCTTACGCTGATTGGTGTTTTTTTTGTTCATCCCATTCAAATCTAATACTTATCTGTTCTCTCTGTCAGTATGCTCTTTATAGATTAGCAATTCATCTTGACTGACAGCTGTTACTTTCTGGTATTCAAAAGATAGCGGTACTTGATTGGTTTGCGCCACTTGGGTCAAGAACAATTTAATCGCTTGAGACGGCGTTAGACCATAGCTTTCAAACACGGCAAAAGCATTTTCTTTTAGCTCTTGATCGAGCCTGATATTATAATTAGTTGTCGTCATGGCATTACAAATGGCTTATCTGTGTACATATAATATAAACCATTTGTATAGACAGTACCAGATTAATCACTCTTTTTTCTTTGCTATGATTTTTGCTTAGGGAACGTATAACCTACCGCCAGCAAATGCTTTTTATGGGTCTTTAAAAAAGCTTCATCTCTTAATTGAGTGTGTAACCAGCTGATCACTTCTTGGGTACTTTTTCCTGAAGGCGCATAGCTACCAAATGGGGCATAGTTAGCCAATAGAGGCGCAAAACGGTCGATCTGTTTGACTGTTAAGGATGGTATATCTCTATTCTCATTATTCTGATTTAAGTCCTCCAGACTTTTTTTCTTGGTGGGCTTAGCTTTTACATTAAATTTTAGTCCTGTGACGGTACGACCACGTTTGACGTTTTCATAGGTGATTTTAATATCTGACTTTTCTGTTATTTCTTCAACGCTTGGGTTGATGACTCGACTTTTTAGGTTGTTAATACGTTCGTAAGATTTAGAAAGAGCTAGCTCCTCTCTAATTTCTTCAAGTGACATTGTCCACGAGCTCATTGCCTCATGTTTTTTGGCCAGATGGTATATATCTATTGAATATTCACCCTTCAGTTTAAGTACATCTTCTTTTTTATATTTAGTGAATGGATTATTTTCATCAAAAACCTTCAACATCAGTAGCACTTCATCTGTAAAACATAGAGACACATAGCCATCTTCATATATTGATCTGATGACCCACTGTACATTGACACGGCTACCGCGTTCATTTCTATAGCTAAAAAATCGCCTCATCATCGTTTCACTAGCATCTTTTAATTGAGTATAAGCAGAATCCACTTGAATGTTGCAAGCCTCTGCAAATGCTTTCGCGGTTATCTCTATAGTGTCTTTTTCAGTGGCATCTATCAAACGCACTACTGAACTAGCAAGCAACAGCAACCGTTTTTCATCAAGTGTCATTTCATAAAACGCTTGTAGAATACGATTTTGCATAACAACCCAATTTGCAGGGTATTTCTTCTCATATAAACCAACTTGGTTAGTCATATCTACGCCTTAATACTCAAATCTATCTAATTGTAGCATAATACCTGCTGATTGTAGCTTTTAACCTAGCTGATTGTAGCTTTTAACCTAGCTGATTGTAGCATTAACCTAGCTGATTGTAGCTTTATAGATCTTGAAGCCCTTAACTGGTAAGGTCTGAGAGCTTCCTAAAAGTCTTTAAAAATCTTTAAAAGTAAAAAATATGTTTTTATATTAAATAATAGGAAAAAAGCTCAAGAACTGACGGATTTGAGATGATAATATGAGCGACCAATCACTTATAGAACTGTTCAGTAGCTCAAAACGCTATGGTCAATTTACTCGGTATCAATCTTTATTCTCATAGTTCGGATTAAGCTTTGATCTTTGAAAATCTTCAAAAGCACGGTCAAAGATATTTTGAATGTCTTCATCTGTCATTCTGGCCAACGCTGTTTTCATACTCTCAGTATCAGTCTCATTTTTTGTAGATAACTTGTCTTCATTTTCAATAGTCATTATCGACACCTCTGTAAACACATCTTAAAGCATTGCTAAAACGCATAAAAAATACTCTTATATGCGTTCTACGCTCTGTTCGATACGATGGTAGCTAAAGCTATTTTAAAACGCTTAAAACGGCCAATAATAACCTCCTAACTTTTCGCTGATTAGCAGACGATTCATCTGTACTGCTAATAATCCAATTCCTAGCTACTACTGCTCCAATGAATCATCCTCAAACAATGAACCGTGCTTACTATTCTGACTGTCTTTAGGTGGTGTAAAGTTGCTTAGTGTTACCTTAGCCTCACCTTGCATCTTATGAGCAATTGACTTTAAAAACTCACGGTGCTTTTTCAAACGGACATACTTTTCATTATCGTGTGCGTCTAAAAAAATAGCTTGCAGTTCATGATTATCATCATCGTCTAATGCGTTGGCCAACCACTCCCCCAATATTTTATGTGCTTCAAGCCTGTCCTGATCAATCTCTTTTTTAAGAGCCTGTAATTGCTTAATCTTATTTGCAAATAAATCATCTGATATTACTGACATTACTTCATCCTTTTTTTAGCCAACTATGATAGAGTTGATCCTAGCAGTACATACACAGGTATGCAAGGTAGTAAAATACACAAGACCACATCGTTTCGTGGGCGCAGTAGTATTTTAACCCTCTGTTAAGAGCGAACTTAGGAGTTTATGTAAAAAAGACCCACAAGGGGCGCTATTTTTTTACATAAACTCCGTCGTCCGGCAGGGGGCGAACCCCCTACAACCCCCAAAAAATCATCTCTCCATATTGGGTTTTTTTGCTATGAATAATAAAGGGTTTCATCTGTCAGTTAGCGCCGTTAGTAAGGCGAAAAATCATAGCGTGGTGGCAAAGTCGGCTTATAATTCTGGCTCAAAACTGGTTGATGAGCAGTCAGGAGTCGTCCACGATTATACCAGTAAAGCTAAAGACAAAATCTTAAACTTAGTAGACAGTGATGGCACTAAATACACGCAAGTTATTGACAAAAATGTGGTGCATACGGCGTTGTTAACGCCAACTCTTGCTGGGGATCTAGCAGTGACACGTGAGGGTTTTTGGAATGATATCGAACGCATTGAGACTCGTAAAAACGCGCAATTGGGTACTGAGATTGATGTGATGTTTCCTGATGGAATCACCGCTGATCAGCGTATAGTTCTGGCCGAGTGCTACGCTCAAACATTATCTGATCGCTATAACGTGCTTGTCGATATGGCCATTCATCGGCCCCACAGTCACGAGAAACATGTGGGGGAGGTTGAAGTGGTTGAGCTGACCAGTCGTAACTTTCATGCCCATATTTTACTCTCAAGCCGTGAGATAGTAGCGGATGTTAAGGGTTATGCTTTATCAGCACGCAAGAATTGGTTGCAGTGGTCAACGGAGGAGCGGTTATCTAAGGGGTTAAACGGGCGCGGCGATGAGCTTAAATATCAACGCACCCTTTGGGCGGATATGGCCAATGAGCTACTGCCTGAGAATAAAACCATTAGTGAGAAATCCTACCGTGAGCTGGGCATCAGTCGTTTACCAAAAATGAAACTGGGTAAGTCACTATATAAGGATATTCTCAAAGGCAATCGTTCAGTGATTCATGAGTACAACGAGACGATTGATGAGATCAATGCTTACATTGAAAAAAATGGTCTGGTAATTGAGTACGACGACAAGGGACGTATTGACCTAGAAAGCAATGAACAAGAGGTTAACGGCGTCACAATACATTATAAAAAGCGTAAGCCCTTTGCGCGAATTGAGCTCAGTAACATCCGCTTTGTAGATCCTGCCGCTGAACTTGAACCCGCTATTCCTAAAAATAAGAATCAGACGCATAGTGATGCGGCCAATGATCACGCACTTGATGAGCTTTTAGCAATCTCAGCCAACTTTGTGAGTCAAAAAAAGATGGTACGCAGCGCCTTATTTTCAACCATTGATGCGCTGCATGAAGAGTTAGCGCACCAGTCTAAACAGATTATTACCATTGATAAAAACATTAAGAGTACCCAGCGGTTCACCGAGGAGGTGGGACAGGATTTTAGCGAGCCCCGCCAAAAAATGATTGAGCTTGCCCGGAAAATACATACGAAAGAGCAAAGTGAGGCACTAAAGACGGCTTTAGTGTTGGTTGATCAATTTAGACAAGATGACACCCTACAAACAGGCCGCGCTGTTAGCCGCCTTGAAGAGCAGCTGTCACAGATTGATAAAACGGTGCTGAACAATAAAGCAGTTTTAAAAAAGCTTATTCCCCTTAACAATCGAGTTATTGATGATCATAAGGCGCTAAAGGCCACTTTAAAACCTTTTGCCGCAACGCTGAATAAGCTGGCTACTGATTTTAAAGCGCTTGATGAGATTGATGTTGAAAAAACTGAGCTGCAGCGGCACTGGCGGGAGGCGTTTGAGGATTTGCAGACGATCGAGGTAACGAGTAATCTTGACACCTATCATAAGTTCGCGGCAATGGCAGATCTTGATGTTGAGCGTTTTAAAGCGCTTGAGCAAGAGCGTGAGGCGCTGCGTGCTCTTAAAGCGGTAGAGATAGATGATACCGCTGAGGCACGTTTGAAGATGCTTGTATCTGATGTAAAGACATTTAAAACCGCCAATAATGAAGACATCAAACAATTAAAGCTGCAAATCAATACTAGTCAAAAAACCTATCAGCGCCTATCGCCGTTTTATGAGCAGCGTATTGCCCTTCTTGATCAAAGTGAAGCGGTGATTGTGCAAGATGATAACTTATACGATGAGATTACCCGTACCAAGACCACTCAATTGAACGCAGATCGGCTTGATGACTGGCGTACTCGTACCATGGCGCTCCAATACCAGCTCAACAAAGCGCATGAGCAAGCCGAAACTGAGAACAAAGCCAGGCGTGAGCGAGAGGAAGCACATCGGCGGCGGCAAGAAAAACAACAAAAAGAGCAAGATGCTACTGCCCTTGCGCGTACCCGACAGGCAGAAGTCAAGGCGTATCAGAGCAGGTTTGATAATATGCTGGTACGGGTTAAAGACCGTATTGATAAGATCGACTTTAAAGCGATTGATACTACTGCCACTGTGATAGAGGCGGCTGAAAAGTTAGCTGCTGAGGCCCTCGTCTTAAAAACGCTTCAGCATACTGATAATGTCACCGCGTTGCAAAAGCGTTTGCGAGACACGGATGCAAAACGGGTGATGATAGACAGAGATACGTCGGTACAGACACTATTACAAGCGCTCGGCACGCTTCCTAGCGACCGTCATAAAATTGATACTATAAACGCGCTTAATGAGCGTTTTGAGCAGGTTCCTGACATCCGCGTGGGCACGCAAAATTTAGCGCAAATCTTGGCCGCACAAGTGCTGGATATAGACAAGGCTATTCAAGAAAAAGCGCGCCATTACTCGTCACCACGCCCATTTTAGTTGTGATGATTATAATAATGAGTACTTACTATGAATAAAAATGACCGCACTGAGCAAGACATACACGATCAACTTGTTAACCTAGTGACTTCATTGACTCCGGTCATTGGGGCCTTGCGTGAGCTGATTAAGCGAGCCGATGATGCGGTAGCGAGGCGGCTTGAGCGTTCGCTTAGCGGTATTGATAGCAAGGTGAGTGAGGTGTCTTCTGCCATTGAAGAATTAGGTGGTAGCGCAAGCACGACTTCGCAGGCATTGAGTCAGTATCAAGAACTCGTGTTAAAGCAGCTACAAGCGGCAGTGACTGCTTTCACTGACAATGAGATGCCAAGTCGTTATGACAACAAAATAGCGGGCATTATCACCGATATGAAACAGCAGATTGATACGGCTGTACAGTCGGTGGTCACTGCTAAAAACGACAGCATAGAGGTACAAGTGAGTACCATGCAAGGAGTTGCTGATAAACTTAGCGCAAGCGCTGACAATCTAGCCCTATTCACCAATCAGTACCAAGCTGGTCATAAGCAGATTATTGAAGATATTGAGACCTTTGAGACCACCACCAAAACGCGAATTGAGCAGGTCGAGGGTAGAGCTAGTAAAGACTTGGACAAAATTCATAAGTCCATTGAGACTATGAGTATTAAAAGGATTGCAGCCGTTGTCGCAGCGGGTACGATGGCTGTGATAATAAGTTTGGTGGCCCTGGTATTTTGGTATGTGCCAAGCTTTGATGAGATTGCAGAGATGAGATACCAGCAAGCAGAGCTACAGCGCGGCATCGATGAGCTTGAAACGGGGTGGAAGCAGGCATTTGATAACGCTCAAAGTCAGCAGATTATTTTGGCTTGTGATGTTAATGAAGCGCAGCCTGATGCAATCAGCTGGTGCGTTAGAGCAGACAGTAAAAGTGTTTTGAGAGATGAGAGAGGCTTTGTTTATTATAAAATAGCTGGGGTGCCGCGTGCAGAGCCGACTGAGTAAAGGCGTATGGTAATAGTAAGCTATATTGCCCAAAAGTGCGTCTTCTGAGACATATAAGACTGAAAAAAGCTTTTTTGATTGTCGTTATCTTTGTCTATATTAAAAAGCCAGATAATGACACTTTATCTGGCTTTAAGGGTTACTGTTTCTTGTTAAACAAGTTGTCTGTAAATATAAGCTAAAGCCATTACGCTGCTTGGTCAGTGTGAGCTGTGACCAACTCTATAAAAGCAGTTTCAAGGGTGCTTAACGCATAATCGTCAACGATAAGACCGTCATCTAGCTGTCGTTGCACCCAGACATAAACCGCTTCACCATTATAAAGAATGGGGTCAACACCAAGTAGGGTTGCCAGCTGTACGCCTTGCTGTATTTGTAAGTTTAATAACAGCTGAGAGGCTAACGTTTTAGTCTGTTCACTAAACCATGTGCAGCTATTGAGCCGAGATAGATTGTTATTCATTGGTATTCTCCTATAGATTATTATGTGCATATAATAAGTAAAATGACTTACTACAGGTCAAATTATACCTATATTTTAATCTATTGCAAGAGAAAATAACCTTCTGTAGGTCTTTTTATTCGTTTAAAGACAATTACAGCTCATGATAACGTTATTTATGCTGGTGACTCACTGCTGTCCTCGTTTATGATTTCGTATAAATCACCAACATTGATTCTAAGATAAGTACATAAAGACTCGATGACATCTAGATCAACGCGGGTGGCTTCTTCATGATACATGCGAGTAATGGTGCCACGATTGATACCAGTATCTCTTGAGATATCGGCAATTTTAAGGCGTCTTTCACCCATGATGGTCGATAAGTGACACTTCACCATAGTGGTTCCCTCATTCATATTAGTGGTTTTTGATTGGTGAGCGGATTATAACGAATATGAGCTGATGAAGTATTGCTTTTAGTAGCTCAAATTGATATCCAATAGCGACAATTTATCTAGTAGTAGGCAGTTTATGATACTGTCTTTGATACAGGACGTCCATCATGATGGATATACGCTCGTTAGAAAAGACGATGCTATTTTTACTATAAGATATTGCTATTAGTAATGATGTGACGTACATTTTTAGTTATACTTATATACTTATATACTTATATACTTATATACTTATATACTTATATACTTATATACTTATATACTTATATACTTATATACTTATATACTCAATACATACTACAGGGATCTGTATTTATGAAGGTAATTGCGGTATTGAATCAGAAGGGCGGCAGCGGTAAGACCACCATTGCAACGCATTTAGCACGGGGACTACAGCTAAAAGGTCATAGTGTGCTGCTGGTAGATAGTGACCAACAGGGCAGTGCGCGTGACTGGAGGGCAGTTGATGAAGACAATCCGGTACCGGTGATCGGGCTCGATAGACCAACGCTTGATAAAGATTTAAAAAGCGTCTCTGATAAAGAGTACGTGGTGATCGATGGGTCACCGCAAGCCACCAGTTTGGCCATTTCAGCTATTAAAGCCGCTGATTTTATATTGATTCCGGTGCAGCCGAGCCCCTACGATATCTGGGCAACCAGTGATTTGGTTGATTTGGTGCAGCAGCGTATTGAAATGATGGATGGCAAACTAAAGGCGGCGTTTGTCGTATCACGTGCCATTCAAAACACCAATATAGGTAAGGAGGTAGCGACAGCATTACTTGATTACAATCTTCCGGTGCTAAAGACCAGAGTGATGCAGCGAGTTGCTTACCCTAACAGTGCTGCCCTTGGTAAGACAGTATTTGATACCGAATCGCCTAATAGCAATGCCATACAAGAGATAAGCGCATTGGTCAGTGAGATTCAAACATTTTTTGGTGAGGAGTAAGTTATGAGTTTATCAGCAGGTCGTCCTAGTAAGAACGTTAAGGATCAGTTAGCTCTATCAGATGTGACGGATAGTTCCAAAAAGACGGTACGAGTGAATTTCAATCTAGATGAAGATAAGCACATTGCGCTCAAACGATATGCGCTTGAGAGCCGCAAAACGGTTACTGAGCTGTTGACTGAGATGATTGAGGAAAAGTTGGTTGAGCGATAGGCATAAAAAATCGGATTTTTTATGCTTATTAAAAGGACATGTATAAAAAATTCAAAAAACTATACATGTTATTGAATGCTATGAAACGCTTCAGTATCATCGAATGCTTATTTTCTTAAGCCAGACGCAGAAGCAAGGTGCAAAGAACACAACAATGGCAAAATTGAACCGCCCCAAATATATCGGATACTGATATATTTGGGGCGGTTCCTAGGTTTAGTATAAAGTATAGCCGTAAATAGCTAAGTGCTTACCATTAATAATAATGAGATTGGTACGTATGGGCATTCATTTTTTGATTTAATGATCGCCCATATGCATGCTTGAGTAGTTGAATTAAGAGTAACAAAGCGAAAGCAGCTATCAATTTTGACTGACAATCTCACTTCATTTTAAAACTTGAAACAAATGAACAGGCTTTGTATTTTCAGCAAGTTGAAATAATAATGGAGTTATATCAGCTTTTCTAAGATGAATGTTTTTAGCAATATCATCTAAACTTATTCCTTCTGAATTTAGTTCCTTGGTTATGGTATTGAGTACTTGGGAAATTTCTCTACCCATTGGATAAGGCTCTGATTTACGATAATTGTATTTTGCAATTTGTGGACAAAGAACTCTTGTGTAAATCCACTCACTTATAAATCCTAGTTTATGCATTCTATATGCCAATGCAACTAAAGATACACCGAACACTTTTTTCAGCTCAATGAGATTGTTTATAGTAGGGTTTACATGCTTATATTCCATCAATGCAACCTCGGGCATCAAGAACGCAGATGCAAACTCGTCTGCACATCTTTCAACTACTTTAGAATCTAAATCTTCTTCAAGTGGTTCACCAAAACTTTCAGACATTTTCATGCTATAGATATCTCTAACCAAATGACCTAATTCATGACATGCGTCAAAACGGCTTCTCTCCATAGTTTTTTGGTTATTCAAAAATATAAAAGGCTTGTCATCATACCAAACGCTGAAAGCATCAATGTATTCCGATTTTACAAAAATCGAAAAGATGCGTATACCCCTTGATTCTAATAGAGCAATTAAGTTTCCAATAGGTTTATCCCCTAAACCCCAGTCATAGCGAAGCGTATTAGCCGCCTCTTCAGGAGACAAGTGTGACAAATCAGGAAGTTCTGATTGAACAAGCTCAAATTCTTCTTCAAACCAATCATTAAGCATAAAGCCGGTTACGCCATAAGTTAAAGCCTCAGCTTTGACTTTCTTAGTCATTCTAGAACGAGATCTAAAACTGACGCTATGTTCATCAATAATTGGTAAATCACTGCCTTTAAAAAAATCGATAGGCAAGCTTAGCACCCTTGAAAGATCAACTAAATTAGGCTCAGTATTTCCATTTAGGTAATTTGTTAATGTTCTAGGAGTAATATTTAGCTTTTCTGCTAATTCGGCTTTGCTCACAGCCCGCCTATCGATTGCAAATTGTAATCGATTTGGATTAAACATATATTAGCCTTAAGGTAATTAAGCTTTTTTCTTACGCTTGACAGGAACTACACCTACTTCTACTTTATCTTTCATACGTGGTGTTGTAGGAATGTTGAATTTGATATCAGGAAGTTTAATACGCGTACTCCAGTCATCAATCTTACCTTTTGCAAATGATTTTGGCTGTGAAAGCTCTAATCTCATTAACTCACCAAATCGGTAATGAAGTAAAGTCCAAATGGTCGTTCCCTTATCAGAATTTAGTAAAGGATAAATATCATCTTTAAGAGTACTACCTTTAATCGATTTATTGCTTACGCTTCCATCTCTTAAGCCTACATACTTATTACCTGCAAAGACACGGATTGCATGCTCCTTACACGGCGATATTACATATGCGACTCCTCCCTTGCCATCAACTTTGGTCCAACCAAAAGAGCATAATTTCTCTCTAAGAAAGCCTGAAATATGAAACTGCCACATCGCTAATAAAGCATTTGTTGGAAAGGATGTTCCAACATGTTGGGTTTTTTCATTAGCAGCCAGAATCACTTCGTAAACTAGTTGAGTTGTAAGACTGGGGTGGATGGCAGCAAGAGCACTAACGACCTCAGAAGTTTCATCAATAAATTTATCTGAAGTATGATCAAAAGCTGGTTGTAGTGAAAACATAATATTTCCGATATATTGACATCAATTTGATGTATGATAATAGGAAATATTATGTAAGTAAATAGCTAAGCGTCAATAAGATAAATAGAGTGAGCTGAATCTAGCTTTATTTAGTATTATGCAGAAAACCTAACCTATTTAATATTCTCACCTTTGGCTGTGTGCTATATCTAGCAATATATTCAACCGATTTATTTACCATAATGTACCTTTATGGGAATAGGGATTACTGCTGGCATACCTAACAACAAGCTTAATGGTTAGGCTTTAAGCTCTTTGCTAACCTTTTAATATCATTATTCTTAACAAGATCTAGTGACTTGGCATATCATAGTGATCTGCGATTAGCTCAACAGTGCGCGATTGGGCGCGACGCGAATAACCTTGAACAACCAACATGACCTCGTCGACACCTGTCTGCTCCTGAAGACTCTCTAAACCTTTAGCGACCTCGGCAGCAGTGCCATGCAGGGTTTGATTAGTATACTGCTCAATAACCTGGCGCTCTTGTATACTACCTTGAAAAGCCGCTACTTCATCAGGTGGCAGTAAAGCAAAAGGTTTACGTTGGAACATTCTTAACATTGCCATAGCAGACGACGTTGATTGGCGCCATGCCTCTACAGGGTCTTCATCTGCAATCGCTCCAATACTGACCAAACTATATGGCTTGGCTAGAATTTTTGAGGGACGGAAGTTCTCTCGGTAAATGCGCATGGCACTTAAGACATCAGCACTGCCAAACTGTAGAGCGAATGCATAAGGTCTACCCAGCTTTGCTGCCATATGTGCTGAATAGGTCGATGAACCCAAAATCCACACATCAGTGGCAGTCTTCGATGGTGGCACTCGATTTTGCTCAGCTTGCCATGGGCCTGGCACCGCATGAACCTCACTGTAAGGATGGTCTTTTGGAAAACTGTTTTCTAAAAAGCCCAATAATTCTGCGACTTGCTGAGGAAATTCATCGTTCGCCGCATGGTGACGACGCAAAGCTGACGCCGTTGCGCCGTCCGTACCGGGCGCCCGTCCCAAACCAAGATCAATTCGTCCTGGCGCCATCGCATCGAGCATCCCAAATTGTTCAGCGACCACCAAAGGCACATGATTCGGTAGCATGATGCCGCCTGCACCAAGCCTAATGCGCTCGGTTTCACCAGTCAGCCGAGCCACCATCATCTGCGGAGAAGGAACCGCGGCGCCCGGCATCGCATGGTGTTCAGACATCCAAAACCGCTGAAACCCTCTTTTATCCGCCAGTTTGGCAAGAGCGATCATCTCTTGAATGGTGTTCTCTATTGTGTGGCCAACACCAGTGAAGGCATTGTCGAGCACTGAAAGAACAAAAGGGGCGTTGCCAGAATGATTTGAAATATTCATAAACAATCTCATCTGTATAATATTGATTATGCATGGCAACACACTTTGGGCATTGCCACACAAAAAAGCTTCTAACAATTGACTTTCAAAAGACTAAAACTTGTAAGTTTGACCATCATCGGGAACAAGTACACGTTGTTTATCCAGATGTTTTTCCTCGATAAAGCGGCGTAGCTCTGCTTTCGACAGTGCTCCATGATTGACCGTATCCATGTGTACGTTAATTATCTGAGCATTAGGAGAGAATTTATACGCGCGGTATACATCGTCTTTTCCCATGATAATAGAGTCATCAACGAAAGTAGTCAGCTTCGCATATCCTGTATTTAGGATGACCGCATCAGGCTTGTAGCGAGTAAGTGCACTCTCTACTTGCTTATCCCAAATGGTATCTCCCGCAACATAAACTGTCTTATAGTTTGGTTTTTGGAACACAATACCCATCGTTTTGCCAAGTGCCTGAGCAAGTGCTGGAACCTTGTACATCTCATCAGTACCATGTTGTCCAATGGTTTTATTGATTCTCGTGCCTTTAAACACAACCCCTTGCTGTGTCAATATTCTGACATCGGTAAAGCCATCTTTACGCACAGTTGCCGCATCGGCTTCATTTTGAGTAAAAATTGGCATATTACGAGGGACGAGGTTACGTGCGGCATCATCCCAATGGTCAGCATGTAAATGCGTCAAGATAATGGCATCTGCTTTAAGCACTTCTGCAACAGATATCGGCAAATCGACCACTGGATAGCGGATTTCGCTATTCAATGTGTCTGCAAACCCTGGATAAGCGTTTTTAGGTGCTAGCATAGGATCCACTAAAAAAGTGGTGCCCGCATAATTAAGCTTAATTGTGGCATTACGGATTTGCTGAAATTGCACAGTATTGGTTGCCGTCTGTTTTCCAGCGTTGGGACTCGTTGCTGGACTGGCGAATGTGGTACATGCCGTTAGGAACATCACGCCACTTAATAGCGTGGTACTGGTCAGCGATTTGGCTATTTTCATGATAGATACCTTATTAATTAGTGTTATATATGTGCATTTAGACCGTGGTTATTAACGTGCAATCCACGTTTGGGTATCAATCACTTCTCCATATAGAAACTCAATCGCTGCCATGATAGTGGCATGAGCCTGCGCTGCAGGTACGGTCGTGCCATTGAATTCAAGATCAAGCGTGGCACAAGCATCATGGACGGTGGTTGTGGTATAACCAAAGTCCACTGCCGCACGAACCGTTGCATCTACACACATATGACTCATGGCGCCAATAACAGTCACCTCTTTTATACCTTCTTTATCTAATAGCTCTTTTAGAGTGGTCTCACGGAACGAATTAGGGTAATGCTTAGTGATTACAGCTTCACCCTCTATAGGTTTTACCTTCTCATTGATCTCTACACCATCGGTATTGGGTGTAAACATCGGTGCGTCGGCAGAAGGCATCTCGTGACGGATATGGATGATGGTCTGCCCTTTTTCTCTAGCAGATTCAATAATCAAAGCGGCATTGTCAGCGGCTTCGTTAATACCTACAAGTGATAACTTACCTTCTGGGAAATACTCATTTTGAATGTCAACAACGATAAGTGCTTGTTTGTTCATGATAGTGCCTCTTTGTTTATGGGAGTGACTGTATAGACGTACATTTTACAAGCACTGTGCTACACTAACGAGTGGCTACATCGACACATAAGAGGTTAATAACGACATATGAATCAAAAACATACTATTGAAATTGGGTTGGTCGTTTATGAGAAGGCACAAATGGCGGCCATCCTTGGTCTGACTGATCTGTTCGTCATTGCCAGTAAAATAGCCGCCAAGCGCCAAGATACAACTGATCTTCCTTTACAAGTGAGTCACTGGGAGATTAAGGATGCTAAAGAACAACCTACCTGCATTTTTTCTAGTAATTCCGATAGTGTAGGAAAATTAGCGGCTGTCATTATCCCGCCAACGTTAGAGGCACCGATTGAACAACAAGCAGCAGCGCCTTGGCTGAACTGGCTGAGAGATCAGCATTCAGGAGGTGTAATCATGTCATCCGTTTGTGCGGGTGCTTTTTTATTGGGTGAAACAGGATTACTCTCCAAGCGTAAGGCAACCACACATTGGGGTTATGTGGCGCAGTTCGAGAATCGTTTCCCTGATGTGGAGCTTGACGTGGATCGCATCATCATCGAAGACGGTGATATTGTGACTGCTGGTGGGGCGATGGCTTGGACGGATTTAGGACTTAGGATGGTTGACCGCTTTCTTGGCTCACAGGTGATGAATGAGACCGCTCGTGCGTTATTGATTGATCCCTCAAGACGTGAACAATGCTATTACAGTGCGTTCTCACCGGTATTAACACATGGTGATGCAGCCATACTAAAGGTGCAACATTGGTTGCAAAAAACAGAAGCACAGGATATTGATTTGCCCACACTAGCCAATTGTGCTCAATTGGAGGAACGTACTTTTTTGCGTCGTTTTCATAAGGCGACGGGCATGACGTCAACGGAATACTGTCAGCGATTACGGATAGGAGAGGCAAAAGACTTTCTACAGTTCTCGTCGTCTCCTGTTGAGCAAATCGCGTGGAAAGTGGGTTATAGTGATGTCAGTGCGTTTCGTAAGATATTCAAACGTATTGTTGGGTTGACACCTAGCGAGTATCGGCGCAGATTCAATCCAAATAAAGAGTGATATATTTAAGAGACTGCTGATTTAAAGGCATACCTATGGCTGTTTCTGTCCATTGTGGTTGCCTTTAATTCTATTCGGTTCCCTAGTGAGGACTTGAATCTTTGGCTGTGAGCTAATGGTATTAAGGTTTCAACTTGCTGAGATAGCCACAGTGTACTTCATGATGTACTTACCATAGATATTCTATCTATGATCGGTGCGCTAGTGAGGACTTGAAGAGACCATCCCAGATTCTGTGTAACTGACGTTTAGATTAAATACTTACACAAAATTTAGGAAGGTCTCTGAAAATTAACCACCTGACACAACTCGTCACCTACTAACAGATCTTGGCGGTCATAAAAGTTGCCCCAACGCTTATAATTATTATCCGTTCTCGACTCAGGGTTATAAGTAATGGCGATGTAGGTTTGAATTTTATTAGTGTCCTAAATTAGTTGACCACCACCAGATTCTTATCAAAGACTTCATCATCTATTATTCGCCAAACGGCAACTTGCTGATGGTCTTTGGTGGTGACTAGATTTAAAGTTTGTTCAATCATTGCTTGAGGTCTCATATCCTTATGATGTTTATTTGCTTCAAACCCAGTTACTTTACACTTAGCGGTTTAATTAAGCTACTTACTTGAGCTATTTGCTTCAGTTATTAGGCTTGGCTACTTACTCAACTTCAATATTCTAAAGGCGCCCTGAATAACTAAAGCAAATACGATGCTACCAATAATCAAATCAGGCGTACTAGAGTGTAACCAATTAACCAAAATCCCTGCAACAATTACCCCTAAATTGATAATCACATCGTTTGAAGTGAAAATCATACTGGCTTGCATATGGGCTTCTTCTTCTTTGCTTTTCGATTTTTGTAGTAAATAGAGGCAAATCGAGTTTGCAATTAGCGCAAGAATCGATATGACTATCATGGTAGAAAAGTCAGGTAACTGCTCATTGCCAAAGAAACGTCTTAGTACTTCTAAAAAACCAAGAATCGCTAGCGTAATTTGAAAATATCCGGCAATTCTAGCAATCCGTTTTTTCTTAATGACCGTTCCACCGACCGCAAATAAGCTAATTCCGTACACGAAGCTATCTGCTAACATATCTAAGCTGTCGGCGACCAACCCCATCGAACGAGAAATCAGTCCCGTGCTCATTTCAATAATAAAGAAAGCAAAGTTAATGACCAGCACTATCCATAGTAGCTTTCTTTGCTCAGCATCTTTTTTGTGACTAGAGTCAGCATCAATTTTAAAATTATTGTTGGGATCAGAGGGGTCAATGGTTTCGGTCGAGAGTAGGGTGTCTCCTAATTTTAGGTCATGAATAGCAGTCTCTATCCCTTCTATATTGTCATGATGAAACACAGTTAATTGACGGTTAGGAATGTCGAACTCAAGATGTTCAATATTCGAGTGGCCCTCTAATTTCATTCGGATTAGGTTTTCCTCCGAAGGGCAGTCCATCTTCGATATTTTAAAAGTTGTTTTATTCATAGCTACATTTATATCCGGGTGGTGGTTCAAAAAGTAGGCTGAAAAAAACAGGCTGAGAAATTGATAAATAGTGAAATGCAAATGACACTATACATCAAATGCCCAGCCTGTCTAAGTGACAATATAAAGAAAAATGGTTTCAAAAGCTATACCCTAGCGGAACTAGCTATTTAACCCTTCAAACCTATTAACAGACTATTTAAAACAGACTGGTATAATGGAACCATCTATAACAGACTTTTGAATTATAGTGCTGGTTGCCATGTTTTTCTCCTATCATTAGTCTATACCCAAAACATAAAACCTTTAAATGATAATCTATCTATCATTAGACTTTTTTATATTATTAAATGATAGTAATATCTTGTTATTATCAATGAGCACTAATTATTAAGTCTAAATAATAGAGGTGGGTTATGACTGTTCGTATTTATGTGAGAGCCAGCACTAAGGATCAAGACGCTACCAGAGCATTGGCTGATTTGGTGGCTTTCAGTACAAGTTATGATGATAACCATGTTGAGTACGTCGAGCATTTCAGTGGTACAAAGCTCGATAGACCATTATTAGCCAAGCTGCTAAAGGACGCTGAGCAAGGCGATATTCTACTGGTTGAAAGCGTGGATAGATTAAGCCGATTATCTCAAGATGATTTTGCAATTCTAAAGCAGCGCATCAAAGACAAGGGCTTACGATTAGTGGTGGCTGATCTGCCAACGACGCATACAGTCAGTGAGGGTATGACCGGGGATATTCTCAGGGTGATCAACGATATGTTGATCGACTTATTAGCCACAATGGCAAAGCTTGATAACGACAAACGTAGAGAGCGTATTAAGCAGGGATTGGCGAACAGTGGTTATAAGCCCACTGGTAAGAAGCCTAATACAACGAAACACAATCGTATTAAAGAATTAGCCAGTCAAAACAATATGACAAAAGAGGAGATTGCTAAGGCGGTTGGTGTTGGGGTGGCTACGGTTTATCGGGTGTTAAAGCAGGGCTAATAGCTGAGGTATTTTATTTTATTTTTGTTCATAAACAGCTGATATATAAGGCTTTACACGCGAGGCAAGAAGGCTTTATTTGCAGAAATAGGTACTCTATTACTACGTAGCTGTGTTAAGAACGGTGTATTTTCATCATTCAATTTCGTTCAATTATGCCCACTTAAAACGCCCTTCGATCTTTATCTAAAGACATCACAGCGTCATATAAAAATCGATTTAATGCAATGAGGCTTCATTATAATCATTATATTGCATTCATAATCGCTTTTCTGCAAAATAGCTTATCTATAATCGCTTGAGCCCCTCATGATGAATACCCCTACTTCAGACCCTATTGGCGCAGCATGGCTTATCCGTTATGCCAGCATCGAGCTGGTGTCCCCTTTATATGTCATCAGTAGTATCGGTGGGCGCAGACAAACCTATAAAGACGGTGACGTCATTCATAACGCTTATCAGGAAACCGCGCGTCCACTGGACACTATCATTGCGCACTTACAGTTTCACATGCGTCATGAAGTACTGAATTTAGAGTTACTGGTTCGTCTATTTGAGCAGGTAGGTGCTGATGACGTACAAGCATGGGTAAACGCTGAGCCGACAGGCAGCTATGCCCGTAGAATGGCTTTCTTGTATGAGTGGCTCATGGGTCAGCAGTTAGCAGTACCGAGTAATTTAGGCGGTAACTATGTGGACGCTTTAGATGCTAAGAAGCAGGTTACTTCAAGCCCTGCGCATGTCATAAAGAATGCTCGTTGGCGTATCAATGACAATCTTGCAGGAACCCGTCATTTCTGTCCTCAATTGGTGAAAACAGAGTTGTTTACGCAAGCCGCTGCACTCGATATTGCCACAATGGTTGACAAGCTGAACGATGAATTTGGGCAAGACTTACTGATGCGTGCCTCCGTATGGATGACATTACGAGAGAGTAAAGCCAGTTTTACTATAGAAGGTGAAGGGAAAGAGTTAAAACGTATTGAACGTTTCGCCGATGTAATGGCACGGCGTACCGGCAAGGGCGATATTCCGCTTGATCCTGAGTCGCTAGCAGAGTTGCAACAAGACATATTGGGTAGTAAAACTATTATTCAGCAGTACGGCATCCGTCAATCACCAGTTTTTGTGTCGCATACTCAGGTGAATGGCTTTAAAGAAATTGTGCACTATATCGCGCCACCTGCTGATGACATTGCTAACAAGCTAGCAGGGTTACAGGTATTTATGGAAAAGACTGAGGGACAATCAGCACTGATGCGTAGTGCGGTTGCCTCCTTTGCTTTTGTATATATTCATCCGCTGGCGGATGGCAATGGCCGTGTACATCGCTTCTTAATTAATGACGTCCTCAGGCGAGACCAGGTCATTCATGAGCCGATTATCCTACCTATATCACAAGCCATTGCTGAGCATCCCTCAGACCGTCATGCCTATGACAAAATTTTAGACCGTGTATCCGTGCCACTTATGGAGCAAATCCGTGATCATTACAGCTTTGATAAACAAGCGATTACTTACCCTGATGGTATTCGCTCAAACTTAAATTTTGGAAATACTCACCTAATTCAACCTGCATGGCGCTTTATGGATCTAACGCCTCACGTTCAGTACTTATCAGGACTCATTGCTCATGTTATTGAAAAAGAGATGCATAACGAGTCACAGTACCTAAGAAAGCATGACCATGCACGACTGGCGATAAAAGAGATTGTTGAGATGCCCAACAGCTATGCCGATAGAATTATTCGTAGCATGCTACAAAATAAGGGTGTTAAAAGTAATAAGCTATTGAAGGATTATCCGTTTTTGGCAAATGATGAGGTTTGGGACGATATTTTCTCTGTGGTTGTAGAAACCTTTAAAGATGAAGCAGATGGTTTGAATAGTTAGAACAAACCCTGCTATACGCAAGAAAATCTGCCTTGATAATCAAGCTTAAGCTAGTATCAGTATCATCGTTGCGATAATGATTCGTTTATAAAAGATTCGGCTAAAATACTGTAACTTGAAACGTAATCAATATTTTTCTTACTTAAACAGAATATATTAGAGGAACTTTGATAACAGACAATTTTTATTTGACAAGGTTATTACAGATCCTCAAAATAATTTTGAGTATTTGAGTATTTGAGTATTTGAGTATTTGAGTATTTGAGTATTTGAGTATTTGAGTATTTGAGTATTTGAGTATTTGAGTATTTGAGTATTTGAGTATTTGAGTATTTGAGTATTTGAGTATTTGAGTATTTGAGTATTTGAGTATTTGAGTATTTGAGTATTTGAGTATTTGAGTATTTGAGTATTTGAGTATTTGAGTATTTGAGTATTTATTTAGCTATACAGCTATCAAATGACGCGAGCACTTAGCTGTAGCTTGTATTTCAGAATAACTACGCCCAGATTTCAGAAGGCTAGCGATAATCTTACGCTTCTCGGTATCTTTCCTACGTCCTGAATATTTACTTTCTACCTTAGTACGAGAAATACCTTACATCTGACGGTTACGTCGATCTTCATAGTCCTTTCTAGCAATAGCAGCGAGCATATAAAGCATCATCGAATTGATGGCCTGTAATACGCTGCTCATAAATACAATGCTGCTATCAGATTGAGGCGTTATATAAGAGGTCGGTAGCTCTTCTGATACTACCGCCAGCTTCTTTTCTAATAGCATTCTTTTGAGAGTATCCCAATCAGCTTGGTTTAAACGTGCTAAGCGGTCAATCTGCTCAACCAAATTATATCGCCTTCATGGGCATCATTTATCAGTTACATTAACTGTGGACGTATTAAAGTTGCGTCTGACTCGTTTTCAACATAGAAGGCGGCAATTTTGTGACCATGATCAGCAGCAAGCTATATGAGCTCACTTTTGGCACGCTTGGCATCTTGATCTTTGATTGGCGCTCTATGCTCTGATAAACATAAACACCTAAAATAGTCTGTTATAAGTAGTTCCATTATTGCAGTCTATTATAAGTAGACTATTAATTGATTAAGAGACCTGTTTTGATAGTGCCCCTGGGGTATACCCTACGATAACAGGAAAGCCATCGCGGATGACAAAACCTGTTTAGCTTTTAAACAAAACGGGTTTGTCGATAGTATGTAAGATAAGTTCGAAAAGTAACTGGAGTGTGAGACTATTCATACTGGGTCTGAATTAAAGTTTTATTGTGATTAATTTCTGCTCAATGTTATTCATTTGTCGCCACGATGAGTGATGGCGGCTTGTGATTTAGTTAGGAAAAATAATCTTGAGTAATAAGATACGTTTGTGGCATTTATAGCAGAGCTTGTTCTAGGCTTCTTTACTTACATTTTCCTGCAAGTTCTTTTTTAGTAAATGATCGAATATAAATGGGCCAAAAGGTAAGAGTGAGCCGAGTACGCCCGCAGGTATTGCCCAAAGAGGCATTTTCATTTTGATAGCTGAGCCTATAAGTATTATGATATAGGTAATAAACAACATACCGTGTGCCATACCGATGTATTTCACACCTTCTGGAATGTCCATCATATATTTTAGTGGCATGGCGATGAAGAGCAATAATAAGAAAGAGGTGCCTTCTAGATAGCCTATAAGGGTAAGACTTTTTAACGCTGTCTCTTGTTTTTTTCTAAGGCTGTGAATTTTTTCAATAGTTGGCTGAGTCTGTGACACTGTATTTTCCTTTTGTTATTATCAATAAAGAATTTATGGATTATTCAATGTCTCTATAATAATGGCTCTACGCAGAGCTTTTAAGTATTGAGTTTTAAGACCTAAAATGAGTGAGTACCTATACCAGTCATACATTACCTTCCAGTTCACATTTTATAAACATACTCAAGTATAAAAAGTATTTTTCCGTATAGAGTGAATACGACGCTAGTTCATTTTGTTTGTGATAATCGGCATCAATGTGCTTATTTATTACGCTTACTTTCTAAAAATATCATGTCAATTATAATCAATGCGACACCGACACAGACACCTATATCTGCAACATTGAAAATAGGATAATTCCAGACATCAGCATAATGCACATGGATAAAGTCAACCACTTTACCAATTCTTAAACGATCGATTAAGTTGCCAATCGCACCACCAAGCATTAAGGCCAACCCCATAGATAATAGCTTGGCTGCACGTGGCGCTTTGATTAAATAAACCGTTAAAAAGATAGCCATTACAAAAGCTAAGCCTGAGAAAAACCATTTCTGCCAACCGCCAGCGTTGGCTAAAAAGCTAAATGCTGCCCCATAGTTATAAGCGAGTGTCCAGTTGAGAAATGGTTCAATGACCGGTACGGGGTCATTGAACGCTAATGTGGTTTGGGCCAACCACTTAGTCCATTGATCAAGTATTAATACCATTATCGCCAACAAATACCAGATAAAAGCGCGACTGCCATTGGCAACCATTTTTGGCATTTTGTCCAACTTATCTTTAGGTGTTATTGAGTTGCCTGAAGTCACGTACATAGCTTTAGGCGTATGATTTATGGTTTTAGAGTCAATCGATTGATGAGTACTACTCACAGCTATAGGTACCTTCTTGTCAGCAATATTAGTACTAGCCGATTCAACGCTATTCAATTTAGTACTATCTAATCTGTCGGTAGATTCAGTCATAGTTGTTTCCTTTATCTATGTTTATACAATGAACAATGTTAAACGTATATGTTTTTGGTATACGATTATTAATCGCGCCACTTTCATAAACGGCTCCACTTACCGCTCTGGTATTATGAAACTTACGGTAATAATTTTTGGGGCTGTCCTAGATAAGTAAAATTATTTAGGATAGCACTATGAGAAAGAGTAAACTAAGTTGGTATAAACAAAGCAGACTAATCGAGTTATTTGTTGCCGGTTCTACCGCGAGAACAGCAGCAAGCCTAATTGGTATTAATAAAACGACAGCCAGTTATTACTTTCATAGGCTAAGACTGCTTATTTACGAGAATAGTCAAGACCCTGGTCTATTTGAAGGCGAAATCGAAGTAGACGAATCATACTTTGGTGGAACTCGTAAAGGCAAGCGAGGGCGAGGTGCTGGTAGCAAAGTGCCCGTGTTTGGTCTATTAAAGCGTAATGGCAAGGTCTACGCTTGTATTATACCCAATGCTAAAGCAGATACTTTGATCCCCATCATAAGAGAAAAAGTGAAGCCTGATAGCATTGTTTATACTGACTCATTTAAAAGCTATAACGCATTAGATGTCAGTGAGTTTACTCATTATCGTATCAACCACTCCAAAACCTTTGTTAATGACAAGAATCACATTAATGGTATAGAGAACTTTTGGAACCAAGCTAAACGGCATCTACGTAAGTTTAACGGAGTTCCAAAAGAACATTTTCACCTCTATTTAAAGGAATGTGAGTGGCGTTTTAATCACAGTGACCCAAAGTCGCAATTACTACAATTAAAACAATGGGTTAAACAGGGTTTGAACTAGTTATCTAGGACAGCCCCTAATTTTTTATTAGGGAATCTGTTGATTGATTTCAACATTAACCTGAGTCTGTTCAACGCTAATCATTATAGGATTACCCGATAAGTCGCCTGATTCTGCTATGGCATTACCGCTATGACTAATACGAGCAACGACTGCTAACTGAGTTTTGTCACTACGAGCTGAATTTAACGTGCGATCTGGCATCATCGCATCAAGATTGCTTAAGCGGATACTAGCCTCACCTTGCTTGATAATACTAATGGGTAAACGTTTGGCGGCAAACGGTGGACCTCCTTTAACGTCACGTATCGCAACAAACAACACATCATCAGCTTTCACTAACGGTAATAAATTAGCGTTAATTTTCACTGTCACGTCAATACCTTCTAGCGCTTGCTTTTCTTGCGTGCTAACGTAGTTGCTTAACTCATCTAAGCTTGCTAAAGCTTTAGTATGATCACCTGGTTTGGCCACAATGCTGCCTTGTAAGCGTTTAATCCAACCTTGCGCTTGGGCAAAGTTACTACTACGAGTCTCACCCATTGCCATGAGCATTTGAGCCCGTTCATGCTGCGGATTCTTAGCTAATATAGCTTGTAATACACGGCGAATATTGGCGTCTAACTGACCTTCATTAACAAAAAAACTAGTCTGAGCATAAGTAGTAGCAATCTCCTCGTTATCAGGTGCTAAACGATAGGCACGCGATAAGGCTTCTAAAGCAGAGCCAGTCGCCTCCATCGATAAGAAAAGCTCAGATAGGCGCATCCAGCGATTAGGATCATCAGCGTTACGATGGACGTTGGTCTGCATAGCGCTAATCAACTGACGACCGTTTTCAGTCGCCCACTTTGGTGGCTTATCAATCTTAGCCGTCAATAGGTCATCAGCCACTTGTCCTACTTTGTCCTCGCTTGTCCACGAATCAAACACGGGCGTACGATTGCCTATTAGTAAGTACGCCATTGCAGCCAATATTGGGATCCAAGCTGCGACAATTAAACGGCTTTTGACATCAGGGGTGACCATAGGTGTTATCTGACGCTGCGCATCTAATAGCTGACGCTCCAGTTCCAGCTTTTGATTTTGATAATGGCTATTATTAATAGTACCGCTGTCTTTATCTGTTTGTAGCTCAGCTAAACGTTCGCGAAATACTGCAACATTAATATCTAGCAGTTGATTGTCTATTGGTTTGGACTGCAAACGCGGTGCTCGTAGCCATGGCATAATAGCAATTAGCGCAAATATAAGAGCAATCAGCAAGCTTAGAGCTACAAATAAGCCAAAAGTAGAAAATAGAGTCATTTTTTGTCCTCTATGCTAGTAATATCGTGGTCGACATTCTCAGCTTGCGATAATAGACGATCAAGCTCAGCCTTTTCCGCAGAGGTCAAGGCAGCAGTACTGTTCACTGTAACGCCGTTTTGGCCACGGGCGACAACTTGGCGGCGTTTACTTTGCCAAAACCAACCAACAATTAAGACGAGCAATAATAATGGTGGAAAAAACCATAGGATCCATGTCGATGGTCGCATAGGCGGCTTGTAGCTAATAAAGTCACCGTAGCGCTCTTGCATATAGGCGCGTATTTCAGCATCACTACGTCTATCTTTAATTAAATCATAGACTTTTTGCTTTAGATCCTGTGCAATCGGTGCATCAGAGGCTGCAAGGTTTTGATTTTGGCATTTTGGGCAGCGAAACTCTTCTATTAATCCACGATACTGAGCTTCTTGCTGTGGTGAATCAAAATCGTATACGTCAATAGCTGCGTTTGCCGTCATGTTAAGCAAACACGCTAGTATTAAGCTTGCTAGTTTTAAAATTATATTGAGTTTTATTTGAGGAGCTCTTATTCGAGTAACGTTCATTTGCACATCTCCTCAACCTGAATGAGATCAGGACTATCGTTGTTCTTATTAGCCTCATTAAGTACGGTCAGGCACGGCTTAACACGCTGTTGCCAATTGGCTTCATTAATCTCACCAACAATATGCTGACGAATGATGCCATCTCCATCCACAACAAAGGTTTCGGGCGCACCAGTTATGCCTAAGTCTAGAGCAAACTGACCCAATGAATCCTGAATAGACATAGAAAATGGATCACCGCCTCGGTTTAAGTAACTGAGCGCATTACCAATCTCATCCTTATAATTCACACCAACGATATCAACGCCGCGCTCTTCTAGTTGCATTAAAAACGGATGCTCAATAATGCAAGTTGGGCACCACGAGCCCCAAACATTAAGTAAAAACGGCTTATCTGGCAAATTATTATTGGTGATAGTACGGGTAGTATCTGCTAATAACGGCAGCTCAAAGGCAGGAACCGGACGCTCAAGAGCGGTATTGGTCACAATGTCTGTTGGTTTACCTAAGCGCATGTACAATATAACTACCAAACCAAAAAAGAGGATAAGCGGAATTAAGAACCATAGCTTCATCTGCTTTTTTTTCATTGCCTTTGGGTTACGCTGCTTACTGTTTTGGCTATCTTTTTGCTCAGGAGTGTTATTCGACATAGTCATTTACTTCTCCTTTAGTGTCGACATCGTCGATACTGAGATTGCCTGCTCAATAGCTACCTCATTGACTCCATAAGTAGCCAAACTACCAGTAACTAGCAACGGAGCTTTAATTTTTTTGATGCGGTATCGTTTATCAAGCATACTAATTAATCCACCTAGAGCCATGATAATTGCCCCTAACCAAATCCAGCGAATTAATGGTTTTACATAAATCCTTAATGCCCATTGGTTACTACCATCGGCAATAGGTTCGCCCAGTGCGACATAAACATCGCGCATAAGACTGGGGTCAATAGCAGCTTCAGTTGTTGGCATCGTGCTGATAATATAAGTACGCTTTTCTGGAGTCAGTTTCGCCACTTCACGACCGTCTTTGGATACCACCACTTGCGCTTGCGTTGCATCAAAGTTACTACCCTTTATTTCAAAAAATTCAGTTACTTCAAAATCGTAACCTTGAACATTGACTGTATCGCCAATACCCATTGCTACGTCACGCTCAATACTCAGGCTACTAGTAAAGGCTATGCCAATGACAGCAACCAATACGCCAATATGAGCAGTCTGTTGACCCCAATAGCTCAGACGCAACTGCCGCAAACCGTTAAAAAGATTAGGCGCATTCTTAGTTTTATCTTTAAAATCAACTGCCATCCATAGCAGTGCCCAAAAGCTAACGGCTAAAGTCACACCAATATTAAGCATAGACGATGGATTAACAAAGTAAGTAATAATGGCGGCTAATACTAAGCTACTAACGGCGATGACCATGCCTATACCCAGTAGTGGACGGGTGTCTTTTTTCCAGCGAATATTTGAGCCCATACCCATAGCTATTAATAACAGCCACGTTAAAGGTACAAATAATGCATTAAAATAAGGAGGGCCAACGGACACTTGTCCTAAACCAAAAGCATCAGCGATAATAGGGTAAAGGGTGCCGAGCAGCACCACTAAGGTTGCAATCAAAATGATGGCGTTGTTGATCACTAAAAAGGACTCACGTGAAATCAGCTGATATTGACTTTCAACGGTTAAACGCCAACCTCGAACGGCAAACATTAATAGACCACTACCGATGATAATGCCAAGAATAGCTAAGATAACCAAACCACGCGTCGGATCAGCGGCAAACGAATGCACTGAGGTAAGGACTCCAGAGCGTACCAGGAACGTGCCAAGCAAGCTTAAGGCAAAGGCGAAAATAGCCAGCATGATGGTCCATGCTTTAAACACCCCGCGCTTTTCAGTGACTGCTAATGAATGCAGCAATGCTAAGCCGACAAGCCAAGGCATAAACGAGGCATTCTCTACCGGATCCCAAAACCACCAACCGCCCCAGCCAAGCTCGTAGTAGGCCCACCACGAGCCCAGTGCAATACCAATGGTCAAAAATCCCCAAGCCGCGAGCGCCCATGGACGTGACCAGCGTGTCCAAGCAGCATCTAAACGCCCTTCCCACAATGCCGCCATACAAAATGCAAAAGGTACTACCATACCCACATAGCCCATATATAACATGGGCGGATGAATAATCAGACCGAAATCTTGTAGGACAGGATTTAAATCAGCGCCATCGACCGCTAGATTGGGTAAGGTACGCTCAAACGGTGACGAGGTAAATATCAGCATCGTTAGCATCATTAACTGTACACCGGCCAAAATAACTAATACCCGCGCACGCATTGATAACGGCAAGCCGCGACTAAAGTATGATACCAGTGCACACCATGTGGCCATGATGGTCATCCATAGCAGCAAAGAGCCCTCGTGTCCGCCCCATGTCGCCGATAACTTATAGTACCAAGGCAACAGCGTATTAGAATGCTGCGCGACGTAACTGAGGCTAAAATCATTATAATAAAAACCTGCTATCAAAGCGCCAAATGACGTTATCATGGCGGCAAACTGTGCCCAAGCTAGGCTAGGGGCTAGTCGTTGCCAAGCAACTTGGTTACGAATAACACCAATAGTTGGCAGAATTACCTGCAATAACGCCAGTACAAAAGCGGTAAGCAAGGCAAAATAGCCCAATTCTGTAATCAACATACGGTCTAACCTTATTTACTCTAATGCGGTTGCAGTTTACTGTGGCGGTGGAATTTTTATTATTAGAACCCACCCCGAAATCTGCTGCTATCTCTAGTTTTTAATTGATTTCGAAGGGTTTTATTTAACTACTTTAGGCGGATTTACCAGTGGAGGCGCGCCTTTAAAGCGCAGTAAACGTAACGCATTAAGAGTAACGATCACTGTTGCTCCAGCATCAGCTAGAACCGCAATCCATAGTCCAGTAATGCCGAATATGGTCGTGATCAGAAAGACGCCTTTGAGACCTAAAGCGAAAATGACGTTCTGATGAATGTTGCGCATGGTGGCACGTGAAAGTGCGATGAGATGAGCCATGTCCGTAACACGACTTTTTAATAATGCGATATCGGCCGTCTCAATGGCCACATCGGTACCACCACCCATCGCGATGCCAACATCGGCAGTTGCTAGCGCTGGCGCATCGTTAATACCATCACCAACCATCGCTATTTTGCGGTTGTTCTTCATCTCGTTAAGCAGGCGCAGTTTGTCCTCAGGCAACAGCTCAGCTTCCCATTCCACGTCTAAATTACTGGCAAGTGCTTGAGCGGTTAAGCGGTTGTCGCCTGTTAGCATGACGGAGCGCACACCCATCGCTTTGAGCTGAGCCACACCTTCATGAGCGTCGTCTCGTAATTCGTCTCTTAGCGCGATTAATCCAAGCACTTCACGGTTTTGCTCATCGAAAAGAACAGAGACGGTCTTACCCTCATTTTGCAGCGCCTCAATTTGCGCCTGTTGTGTGGATGAAATCAATGCCTCATCGGCTGCGTAAACAGGCGAACCGATAGCTAGCGCGCGCTCCGCGACAGTTGCGTGTACCGCTTTACCGGCAGTTGCAGAAGCATTGAAGGCCACAGGTATGAACACTTTAGCAGCTTCAGCATGACTAACAATGGCTTCAGCAAGCGGGTGACTAGAACCAGTCTCCACACTGGCAAAAAGTGCCAATATCTCATCTTGACCTTGAGAATTCTGACCTTGAATACTTGAGTCCTCTTGTGTAAAGGCAACAACATCGGTCACGCGTGGTTTGCCTTCAGTTAAAGTGCCTGTCTTGTCAAAAGCGACCGTCTTCACTTGGCCGATAGTTTCTAAAGCACTACCGCCTTTGATCAGCAAGCCACGGCGCGCACCAACAGCAAGACCAGAGGCGATGGCAGCGGGTGTTGATAGTACAAGAGCACAGGGACAGGCAATCAGCAACAGTGCTAGACCGCGATACAACCAAGTCGACCAATCTCCACCCATGGCTAACGGTGGAATGATAATAATTAGTGCGGCAATAGCCATCACTGCCGGTGTGTAATAGCGACTGAATTTCTCAATAAAACGGGCAGTGGGTGCTTTGGAGGCTTGGGCTTGCTCTACCAGCTCAATAATGCGCGAAATGGTGTTATCGGCGGCTGTCTTTTCTACGCGCACTTGGAGCACACCATCGATGTTAATTGACCCTGCAAATACATTGTCACCCATCGTCTTGGCAACAGGAACAGACTCTCCCGTCACGGGCGAATCATCAAGGCTGGACGCACCTTGAACAATGGAACCATCAGCAGATACCCTATCTCCAGGACGCACCAGCACAAGGTCATTCACTTGTAGTGAAGTCGCTGGAACGTTACGCTGCCCACCTTGAGCATCAAGTAAAATCGCACTTTTCGGAACCAGCGATGATAAGGCTCTGATGCCAGCGCGAGCGCGATCAGCAGCGATACTCTCAAACAGTTCACCGATTGAGAACAAAAAGACAACCGCTGCGGCCTCTTCAGCTTCACCAATGATAAGTGCGCCAAGCACGGCGACGGACATCAGCGTTTCAATTGAAAAGAATGAACCTGTTTTAGCCAGTGCTAAGGCTTTGCGCGCAAATGGAAAAACGCCTACAATCACAGCGATGGCAAACACCCATATCCCATAAGCGGGCAACAGTAGTGACAGTGCATAACCGCTGCCCATCAAAATACCGAGGCCAACAACCTGTTTGCCTTTTTGAGTTTGCCACCATTGCTTATCCTGCGGAGCCATCTGATTGTCGCTGTCAATATCAATAGCCGATACAGTTTGTTGACCAGTATTGGCAGAGATGCCGAACCCTAGGCTTTTGATTGTTTTTTCGATATCACTAGCCTGAGTCGGCGCACCAGGGGCTAAATTTAGCTCTAGCGTTTCTGTAGCGAAATTCAGCTGAACATCAGAAACCCCAGGCATACGTTTCAAAGCTGTTTCAATCTTGCCGATGCAACTGGCACAGTCCATACCTTCAATATGATATTTCATAATAATTTACCCTTTGAATAATGATATTATGAACCCTATAGTGGCTTTAGAGTCAAGGTTATTTATCTACAGTTTCGTAATTTTAATTTCTCTAGCGCTAGTCTTTACAGCCACTTTAATTATTTAAATCATAGAGGTTGTTATGACAATCAAAATTGGTGAGCTCGCTAAACGCACAGGTGCCACAGTAGAAACCATTCGCTATTATGAAAAAGAGCGTTTATTACCCGAGCCTTTTCGTAGCGAAGGGAATTATCGTTTATATAATGAAGAGCACATTGAGCGTCTACAATTTATCCTACATTGCCGTACGCTCGATATGGCTTTAGATGATGTGCGAATCTTACTTGAATACTGGGAGTCGCCTGACAAGGACTGCGGCGATGTGAATAACTTGCTAGATGAGCACATTCATGCTGTGGAAATACGAATGGAAGAACTGATGCACTTAAAGCATCACTTGACCGTTTTGCGCCAGAAATGTGCAAGTAGTGCACCAGCGTCATCATGTGGCATTTTAAACGCGCTTGTCGATAACTCCTGTCATGAGTAATGATATCAGTAGTGTTCATTTCTGACGGATCAAATCATGAAAGGTTAAATACGCCCTGATGTTAAGCACAAAAAAACCCAGCAATGATATTAAGATCACTACTGGGTTGGAGGAAATAACAAATATGTTGTGCTGACTTCTCAGGTCTTATTTATCATTCATAGCAAGGTAGATATTACGATCTGATGCGGATGCGTCATCCACATATTTTGAATCACGCCATGTCGTATAAGCATAGACACCACTGTATGGGCTGATGCTGTTCTGACGGAAATCAGAAATCCAATTTTCGCCATCAAATATTTGGATATGGCCATGCGGGCGCTTTGATGAGCGATCATAGACAATAACATCACCTACTTGGGTTGGCATATCATTACTGATTTTGCTAAAACCTGCTTTATCAAGCGTGCCACGAGTGGCGTACTGATAGGCTGAAGGATTGGGTGTAAATTCATAACCAGCTGATTGTAGTGCTTTACGTACGTAACGGGCACAATATCCAGAGCTGCCAGATAAAGCCACTTTTGAGGCGCGAGCAGCAGCGATAGCGGGGGCTGAATTGCTGTCAGGAACCTTATTGACTTGCTGCTGTTGTTTTTCAGCGTATAAGCGGCTGTTTAATGATGAAAGCTGATTCTCTTTTTGCTTGGCCTGCGCACTTAGGTTGCTAATTGCTTGACTAATTTCATCATTATTAGAAACATAAGCACCACTTTTGGTGCTATAGATGTTTTTTGATGAACCGTAGTTTGATGCCGCAGAAATATTGGTTATATTATTACTTGTTTGAAAGGTCGTTACAGCAGCAGTACTCGTTTGTGCTATGCCCATACCCAGTACTGACAAAATCAATAAAGCCTGTTTCATAAATCTAATACCTACGGTTAATTCAAAATCGTCTGTTATCAACAACAGCGCAGTCAATTAAATCTCAATAACTCAAGTATATATATGTCATAGTGACTGATACTTCTGCTGCATATTATTCATATAAAAAATGATTATTGGCGATCACAGCTCATTGAAGTCTTACGAAGCTGTTACAAATCAAGCTGCTGACCAAAACACAAAGCCGACTTTAGCATAGGTTGTTTAGCCTGTCATTCCCCTTAAAAACCCCAAAAATACTTTTTTGATGTCGAAAAAATTGCTAATATCCCACATTTTACAATGTAAGTTTGTGTAACATGTACAGAATATAGCTGACTAGATTGACCACAATTTCTACTGTTTTATAAGCAAAAAAAACGTCTGAGGGTTAAATCTATAATTTAGATTTAACCCTCAGACGTTTTTCTATTGGATGAAGTAATTACCCTATGTAGGGTCTAACTAATTATTAAGATAATATAATTAATTTATAATATTAATATAGATGCTAATTCCCTACTAGCTTATGTAATATTACGTAATTGTTTCGATACATCCTGTATATTCTTGTATTAACCCTTAGTCATTTATCTATTTTAAGGGTTAATAACCGATAAATTCGCTTACATTGTCATCAAAAGTTACAAATTCAAAGTTATTTTTAATTTTAAAGTCGCAATAGCTAATGAATTTTTTGATGAAGAATCATTTTATAAGCAATAGAACAGTCTTATACCTACCTCATTTACTTTTAACGCTAACACTATAATCAAAGTATTCTTAACTGCTAACACACTATAATTGCTGCTCTACCGATTCAATATCAGCATAAACTTGGGTTGTCCCGTCTTTATTGAGCTGCATAACCTGATAGGGCATGAATTTATTTTGATACTCCATACCTGGGCTACCAATAGGCATGCCAGGTACGGCAAGACCCATAGCTTGTACTGGCGGATTTTCTAAAAACTGCGCCATATATTTAGCGGGTACATGACCTTCAAAGACGTAACCATCCGTAGTGACTACAGTATGGCAAGAACGCATTTCATTTGGAACGCTGTAGCGCTCTTTAAATACGGCTAAGTCCGCAACATCTTGCGCGGTTGCACTTAGACCATTATCTTCTGCATGACTTATCCATTCTTTACAGCAGCCGCAATTGGCATCTTTATAGACAGTGGCTGATACGTTTTTTAGTAAGTCTGGTTTACTTACTGATGTCATCATAGAATTATTTATAACGTTTGGTTCAGCTGTCTTTGGAACAGCCAAAACATCTTCAGTTGATGCCGATGTTGTGCTTGCATCAGATACGCCACTACTCGGTTGGCTACAAGCAAATAGTGATGAGGCAGCCAGTAATAATAACGTACTACGCAACCCCTTAGACAGATAACGATTGCATATAAGACTGGATTTTATTTTTAAGGGGGGCATAGTGCTTTCTCATGTACTGTAGATATTGTGAGCTATAGAAGATCAAGTAACACTTCATATCGTTTGGTAATGTAGCATAATAACCCATTAAACGGAGTACGTAAATTCATCCATTGAGCAGTGCAGGCTGGTATCATAAGCAGTTTTTATTTTAAAATACTGCCTGTAGTATTAACGGCTCTATCTAAGTTTTGGATTTTGATTAAAAATTCAAGGCTCATAATTTTGGATAATTTGCGATGCGCCTGTCTACTATTAATCTACAAAAGCGTTTGAGTACTCACTTAAATCAATTACCGCTATCGCTTACGCTAGTAGCAGCATGGCTTGCAGGAGCTATTTTTTTATTTTCGCTAGCGCCTTATGGGTTTTGGCCGCTAGCAATAGTATCACCAGCGATTTTATATGCGCTGTTGGTGACAAGTATGAGTGGTCGTCGCGCTTTTATTATCGGTGAAGCTTACGGTATGGGGCTATGGTGCGTCGGCGGCTTTTGGCTCTATACTGCTATCCATGATTATAGCGATACACCAACGTGGCTCGCATTGATTATGATTGCATTGATGGGTCTCGGTATGGGACTATTTCATGGATTGTTAGCACTAGTCTTTAACCGTATGGTAGGCAAACAACCCTTTTCATTTGCTGCTCTTTGGGTGCTACAAGAATGGTTAAAAACTTGGTTATTCACAGGCTTTCCGTGGCTGTTTGTTGGTTATGCATTTACTGAAGAGTATTGGTTATCGTCCTTAGCACCCGTTGCTGGTGTTTTTTCCGTCTCTTTTGTTGCCATACTATTGGCTGCAAGTTTAGTAGAGCTACTGCTTCGGCGCAGTAGTTATGCCATCGTTTCTGTACTGTTATTAGCCATTAGCACATCATTATGGCTGGTCAATCCGCAATGGACAAAACCTAAGGGCACACCTGATCTGTCAGTGTCATTGATTCAAGGTAATATTTCACAAGATATAAAGTGGCTGACTAAGTATCAAGTAGAAACGCTAAAGATTTATGCGAAGTTAACACGCACTGAGTGGGGACGTGATGTTGTGGTGTGGCCTGAATCATCTATTCCTATGTTTCAGGATGAGGCTGCGGGCTTTATTAGTGAAATGATAGAAATGGCTAATGCGACCAATACGACATGGATAACTGGTATCCCTTATAAGGATAAAGCGGCATTCAATGCCAGTACGGATAAGTATCCCCCATTTTACAATAGCGTGATTGCTCGAGGTGTAGAAGCGGAAGGCCTATACAAGAAGCAGCGTCTAGTGCCTTTTGGAGAGTATATTCCATTTGAAGGCGTGCTCGATATTTTCCCAAGTTTGGCCGGTAGTCAGGATATTAAGAGCTATAGTCGTGGTAGTGATCAGCAGTCACCTCTAAAGGTGCGTGGACACAATATAGGGACGGCTATCTGTTATGAGGTAGCTTATCCAGATACCACGCGTAAAAATGCCATCGATACTGAATTTTTGTTGACCGTCTCTAACGATGCCTGGTTTGGCACTTCAGCAGGACCATTGCAACATTTGCAAATGGTACAAATGCGCGCGCTTGAGAACGGGCGCTGGTTTATTCGAGCGACCAATACTGGTGTTACCGCTATCATTAACCATAAAGGTCGTATTGTAAAACGCGCACCGCAGTTTGAGCGTACTGTACTACGTGGTGAGATACAGGCACGGGTTGGTAACACGCCCTTTATGCTTATGGGAAATTATCCTATCTTGATAATAATAACCTTGTTATTACTACTAAGCTATTTTGGCAAAGGTCTAACCACACTTAGAAGACGAGGGTAATAGTAAACTTAATCATAATAATTTAATCAGTGTAAGTTTTTTATTTTTTCTAGGTAACGTCCTAACGCACGTAAATATAAAAGTTTTAAACTATTGACCCCTGCCGTCAAATCCGTATACATAAACTTGGGAGATTTTAATTACGCAGCTTGACGATAATAATCAAACCACACCTGTCTTGGCGATTGATAGCCCAAACCCTTTTGAATCCTCGTCTGATTGTAGTACAGCTCGATATAACTGATAATATCATTGATGGCTGTGAACCTTGTTTTATAGTCTTGATGATATACCAGCTCATTCTTTAATGTGCCCCAGAAGCTTTCTATCGGAGCGTTATCGAAACAGTTGCCTTTGCCGCTCATTGAGCCTATAAATTGATGCTGCTTAATGGTCTTGTGGTAGGCGTGACTGCAATACTGACTGCCTCTGTCTGAATGAACGATTAGCCCTTTGCTTGGACGTTTATTCTTGATGGCCATATTTAGTGCTTTGCAAACTAAATCTGCGGTCATACGCTTGTTAATAGCGTAACCGACAAGCTCTTTGGTGTATAAGTCTTTGACCCCTGCTAAGTACAGCCAACCCTCATTCGTCCAGATATAGGTGATGTCGCTGACCCACGACTCGTTAGGGCGCTTAGCATCAAACTTCTGATCCAGTACGTTTGGATAGACCAGCTTGTTGTGATTGGAGTCGGTGGTGACTTTAAAGCGCTTATGACGACGACATTTAATGCCGTGTTGCTCTTTGATGCTTCTTACCATATACAGGCTAATGTTATGGCCTTGCTCGCTTAGATGAGCATGCAGTCGATCTGCGCCATAACGTTCTTTCGTTTCATTGTGAGCCGCTTTAACCAGTAATTCAGACTGGTTGCGATGTATCTGTTGGTCGCTGAGATCACGACTTAGCCAGTCGTAATAGCTTGATGGCTTAACCCTTAACACACGGCACATAGTGGTGATGCGAAAGAGGAACTGGTTGTCTTTGATAAAGGCGTACCTGACTAACTGTTTCTCGCGAAGTACGCCGTCGCCAACTCGAGCATAGCTCTCCCCTTGCGTCGGGGCGAAGCAGTGCTTCGCTTTATCCCTCCTCATTTAGTATTTCGCGTTCCTCTTCGGCAACTTTAAGCTGTCGCTTTAGGCGTTTTACCTCTTCAAGCGCACTCATAAGTTCAGGGTCATACTGCTTTGTTCCTACAAGCTTGCCTTGATTAGCTTTGTTCTGCCAGTTGGATAGCGTTTGCATGGCGATGCCAAGTTGCTTTGCGGTCGCTGAAATATTGCCGTTGTTATCCGCTATCTTCTTGACGGCTTCAGCTTTAAATTCGTCACTGTAGGTTCTTACTTTCTTGGTCATGGTAAACTCCTGTCAATACGCTTAGTTTACCAAGTTTATCTCTACGGTTTCTTCAGCATAGCTCACTAAACGAGTGGCTCACAAAACACAGTGATACCACGTTGATAACCAAACTTCGGCGTAATATGAAACCCCAATTACTCAAGCCTATGGATGAGGCACTACTCAATCATCGCTCTTTGGTTGAAACGGTGTTTGGAGAGCTTAACAACTTGTGCCAAATCGAACACTCACGCTATCGTAGTGTCACGGGTTTTATTACAAACTTGCTGTCAGGTTTGATTGCTTATTGCTGGTTTCCCTATAAACCCACCATCAAAAACATGCCTCAGCAGGGACAGGTAGCGACATTGTAAATAGTATCAATGAGTTACAATGTGGCTTATCCCGAACTGGGGTTATGATAGCTATCAGCTTTGGATGTACTAGCTTTGCCCCTGACCCATTCTCTACGTAGAACGCAGCAAGTTTATGACCATGATCAGTAGCAAACTGTATGAGCTCATTTTTGGCACGCTTGGCATCTTGCTCTTCAGGTAACGTTTTATGGTGACTTTAGATAGGATATAGCTCTAAAACAATCTCGTTCCCTTCTGTTAATGTTGGAGCTTAACCGTGCTCGATATTTTACAAGCAATTCCTAATTGGCATCTTGCAGGGCTGTTTTTGGCGGGTATGATTGCTTTTGTGATTTCCACCATATCAGGAGGTGGCGGTGCACTTTTACTTATACCTGTCACCTCTGCGCTGATAGGGATCTCGGCTGCGCCACCCGTGATTAATTTAGGTAATTTCATTAGTCGCCCTTCACGTCTTTATTTATTTTGGCATCATATCGACTGGTCGCTAATAAAGTATTATGCGCCAAGCGCTATCGTTGGTGCGTGGTTAGCTGCATTATTATTTAGCCGTCTTGATGGGAGCTGGATTCAGTTATTAGTGGGTGCATTTTTGATATCTACCGTCTTGCAGTATCGTTTTGGCAAAGTAGAAAAATCTTTTAATATGCCTAAACTGGGGTTTGTGCCTTTAGGTTTTATTACGGCGTTCATTAGCACACTCGTCGGCGGTTTGGGTCCTGTGCTCAATCCTTTCTATATGAATACGGGATTACAAAAAGAAGATTTAATCGCTACTAAAACAGCTAATTCATTCTTTGTAGGATTGGCTCAGATTGGTAGTTATACTTTTTTTGGCGTATTGACTGCCAATCTTTGGATTTATGGCTTTGCTTTAGGGCTTGGTGCTGTGGTTGGCAACATCATTGGTAAGCGCTTTTTAGCAGGTATGAATATCAAGCAGTTTAGAGTGATGCTGATCCTATTAATGGTCATTAGTGGCGTAGTGATGATTGTCCAAAACGTCATGATTCTGTTTTAAATTAAACCAAAGTTATCTGACAGTGAATATATTCATTATCACTGCTAGAGCTAACAATACTGATGTAAAAACAAGCTACGCGGACCATAGCTGAAACGCGGGATACTCAGATAGGGATAGATAACTAAGAATTCATTCGAGGCATGGTTGCCTGTGCGGTACTAATTCTAAATAGTGAGCAGCAAGCAAACCTTTGCCACCGTATTTACTCATGGTCCCACTGTTAAAAAGTCTTTAGTAGAGTTATTAAGCCATATACCTCTTCTGCGGGAAGCTGAAAATGAGCTGTCTGTTATGTTTAATCAAGACTTTCTATAGTCATCCGTCCAATTATTTCACTAGCAAAACACCATAGCCGTTTTTTACTTCTTTACTAATAGGTTATACAGCTATTGATAGCACCACTTTCAAAAGCTGTCCTACATACGGTTCTAGTATTATGAAACTTACTGTAATAATCATTTGTTAAGGGATCTGTTGATTGATTTCAATATTAACTTGAGTCTGTTCAGCGCTAATCACTACTGGGTTACCTGATAGATCACCCGACTCTGCGGACGCAGTCCCACTATGGCTAACACGAGCAACGACTGCTAACTGAGTTTTGTCGCTACGGGCAGATTGTAACGTGCGTTCTGGCATCATCGCATCAAGATCGCTTAAACGGATACTGGCTTTACCTTGCTTGATGATACTAATAGGTAAACGTTTGGCGGCAAACGGAGGGCCCCCTTTCACATCACGTATCGCTACAAACAACACATCATTGGCTTTAACCAATGGTAATAGACTCGCATCAATAGAGACGGTAACTTCGATACCTTGCGCGGCTTGCTGCTCTTGCTCGATGACATTAGCACTTAGCTCATCAAGGCTCGCTAGCGCTTTACTATGGTCACCTGGTTTGGCAGCGATGCTCTCACGTAAACGCTTAATCCAACCTTGCGCTTCTGCAAAGTTACTACCACGTGCCTCACCCATTGCCATTAGCATCTGCGCACCTTCATGCTGTGGATTTTTGGCAAGGACATCTTGTAATACACGGCGGCTACTGGCATCAAGCTGACCTTTATTGGCAAAAAAGCTAATCTGCGCATAAGTGGTCGCAATCTCTTCATTGTCTGGTGACAGACGGTAAGCGCGTGACAAAGCTTCAATCGCTGAGTCGGTAGCTTCAAGCGATAAAAACAGCTCTGACAAACGCATCCAGCGATCAGGATCATCGGCATGACGATAAACGTTGGTCTGCATCGCGCTGATAAGCTGCTGGCCGTTTTCGATTGCCCATACAGGTGGCTGATCGATTTTGCCAGTCAACAAGTCATCAGCGACTTTTCCGACCTTGTCTTCGGCCGTCCACAGATCAAACACAGGCGTTCGGTCACCCACCATCAGATACGCCAGCGCAGCCAATACAGGCACCCAAACCATGAGGATCAAGCGGCTTTTGATACCAGGGGTGACCATCGGCGTGACTTCACGCTGGGCATCCAATAGTTGCCGCTCAAGCTCAAGCTTTTGGTTTTGGTAGTGAGCATCATCGATGGTGCCACTGTCTTTGTCTGTTTTTAGCTCTGCCAGACGCTCGCGAAACACCGCCACGTTGATATCTAGTAGCTGGTTGTCCACAGAAGTGCCTGATGTACGCGTGGCGCGCAGCCATGGCATGATGGTAATAACAGCAAGGAGTAAGGCAATCAGTAAGCTTAGAGCAATAAATAAGCCAGCAGTAGAGAATATGGTCATTTTTTGTCCTCGGGGCTTGTGGTGTCATGAGCGTCATTATCGGTGCTATTGGCACGCGATAGCAGACGATCAAGTTCGGCTTTTTCGGCGGCAGTCAGCTCCGAGGCGGTATTATCTACCGTCACTCTACTCTGACCGCTCGCTACCAGCTGGCGGCGACGGCTTTGCCAAAACCACCCTATCAATAATACGATCAGTAGCAATGGCGGAAAAAACCATAAAATCCATGTCGATGGACGTACAGGCGGCTTGTAGCTGATAAAATCGCCGTAGCGCTCTTGCATATAATCCCGGATTTCCGCATCACTACGTCTGTCTTTAATCAAATCATAGACTTTTTGCTTTAAGTCTTGGGCAATCGGCGCATCAGAACCTGCCAAGTTTTGGTTTTGGCATTTCGGGCAACGTAGCTCTTCGATCAATCCTCGGTATTGTGCTTCTTGTTGGACAGAATCAAAATCATAGACGTCAATCGCCGCATAGCTGGTCACACTTAGGAGACAGGCAAGTATTAAGCTCGCTACTTTTATCGTAACGGCCTTTATTGAAAGGGCTATCATTTGCACACCTCTTCAACCTGAATCGCATCTGGACTGACGTTATTATCATTGGCATCATTGAGTACCGTTAAGCAAGGCTCAATACGATCTTGCCAGTTACTCTCGTTAATCTCACCAACAATGTGCTGGCGAATAACGCCTTCACCATCGACAGTGAAAGTCTCAGGCGCACCCGTCAACCCTAAGTCCAAGGCAAACTGGCCGGACAAATCCTGAATAGACATCGAAAAGGGATCACCGCCTCGGTTCAGATAACCGAAAGCATCACCAATATCGTCTTTATAATTCACGCCAACCAGATTGACACCACGCTCTTCTAGTTGCATCAAAAAAGGATGCTCAATAACGCAAGTTGGGCACCAAGAGCCCCAAATATTCATCAAAAAGGGCTCATCAGGTAAGTTGTCATTGGTCATGATCCGACTGGTATCGGACAACAATGGCAGCTCAAACGCTGGTACTGGGCGTTCAAGCGCGGTATTGGTTACGATTTCAGTCGGCTGCCCCAAACGAAAATAAAGCATAACCATAACAGCAGCAAAGATGATCAGCGGGATCAAAAACCATATTCTAATTTGGCTTTTTTTCATTGTTCGATTACCTTTTGTTTCAGGGGGTTGCTCGGAAAAATGATTAGACTTAGTCATTTTGCTTCTCCCCTATTAGTGTCGTGTTATTAGTAGTGCTTTTAACATCTAAATCAGTAACCGTCGTAAAGCCTGACTTACTCGCTGCAATTTGTGCAGGGGTCTTGGATGTTTTGAGACGATAGCGCCTATCAAGCATACTCAGCAGACCACCCAATGCCATAATAATAGCGCCGAGCCATATCCAACGAATCAATGGCTTCACATAAATACGTACGGCCCATTTATTACTGCCTTCAGCTATAGGTTCACCAAGTGCGACGTACACATCACGCATCAGACTGTCATCAATCGCTGCTTCGGTCATTGGCATCATGCTAATAATGTAATTGCGTTTTTCAGGGTATAACGTAGTCACAGCACGGCTATCTTTACTCACTTCGACCTCAGCTTGGGTCGCATCATAGTTACTGCCTTTGACTTCGCGGAAGCCTTTAACGGTGAAGTCGTAACCTTGGACATGGACCGTTTCGCCAACACTCAATGCCACATCGCGCTCGATACTCAAGGTACTGGTAAAGGCAACACCGATGACCGCTACAATCACACCAATATGTGCCGTTTGCTGACCCCAGTAGCTTAAACGCAGCTTATTTAAGCCTTGCAAAAAGCTTGGTGCATTTTTGGTTTTGTCTTTGAAATCAACCACCATCCAGAACAGTACCCAAAAACTTACTGCTAGTGTTACACCAATATTAAGCATGGCAGATGGACTGACAAAGTAAGTGATGACTGCAGCTAATACTAGACTGCTCGCCGCAATGACCATACCAACGCCTAACAATGGACGCTTATCTTGTTTCCAGCGGATATTGGAGCCCATACCCATGGCAACCAGCAATAGCCATGTTAAAGGCACAAATAGCGCATTAAAGTACGGAGGACCTACCGATACCTGACCCAAGCTAAAGGCGTCGGCAATGATAGGATAGAGGGTACCAAGCAATACCACTAACGTTGCAATCAAAATGATGACGTTGTTAATGACTAAAAATGACTCACGCGAAACCAGTTGATACTGACTTTCAATCGTCAAACGCCAGCCACGCAGCGCAAACATCAGCAAACCACCACCGACGATGATGCCAAGAATCACTAAAATTACCAGACCACGAGTGGGGTCAGCGGCAAACGAATGCACTGAGGTAATAACCCCTGAACGTACAAGGAAAGTACCCAAGAGACTTAAGGCAAAAGCAAAGATAGCCAGCATAATGGTCCATGCTTTAAAGACACCGCGCTTCTCAGTCACTGCCAACGAATGCAGCAAGGCTAAACCGGCAAGCCAAGGCATCAGTGAGGCGTTTTCTACAGGATCCCAAAACCACCAGCCGCCCCAGCCAAGCTCATAATACGCCCACCAAGAGCCAAGAGCGATACCAACGGTCAAAAACCCCCAAGCCGCTAGCGCCCATGGACGCGACCAACGTGTCCATACTGCATCCAAACGCCCTTCCCACAATGCCGCCATACAAAAAGCAAATGGCACCGCTAAGCCCACATAACCCATATACAGCATCGGTGGATGAACGATCAGCCCAAAATCCTGCAAAAGTGGGTTGAGATCTACCCCATCTACGGGCAGATTGGGCAAGGTACGATCAAATGGCGACGAGGTAAAAATCAGCATCGCTAGCATCATGACCTGCACACCGGCCAATATCACGAGTACCCGCGCGCGCATCGACAACGGTAAGCCACGGCTAAAATAGGAGACCAGCGCGCACCACGTGGCCATGATGGTCATCCACAACAAGAGCGAGCCTTCGTGTCCGCCCCATGTCGCCGAGAGTTTATAGTACCAAGGCAACAAAGTATTAGAGTGCTGCGTGACATAGACGAGACTAAAGTCATTGAAATAAAAGCCTGCCATCAATGCAACAAATGAAAAAATCATGGCAGCAAACTGTGCCCATGCCAAACTCGGTGCCAAACGCTGCCAAGCAACATGGTCACGCATAACGCCTATCGTTGGTAATACCACCTGCAAAATCGCCAAGATTAAGGCGGCTAGCAAGGCAAAATAACCCAATTCTGTGATTAACATACGGTCTAACCCTGTTTACTCTAATATGATTTAAGCTCACTGTAACGGTTGGATTTTTATTATTGGAAACTATTGAAATTTACTGCTATCTCTAGCTCCAATTGTTTTCGAAGTGTTTTGAAAAGCGTGCCGAAAGTAATAGACAATCATAAATATACAACCATCTTTTGTTAGGTAAGAAGAATATTGAATTAGTTAACCGGACTTATAACAGCCTAATGCTATCTAAATAAGACCTAGACGATCACACCTGAAAGACAGGCGCGAATCCACCGCCTGGCGTACGGAAGTTAGTCACCTGACCTTGATACACACGCGCAGCAGGTAGTAACAGTTTTCCGCCATACGTATAAAGACGTATATCTACCTTTCTTGTTGTTACGATGTCATCAATTTTGAGTGATCTCTCTCCTGCAGGGACAAAGGTCTGTGCGATATAATCTTCATCCAGAATGTTTTCGAAGACGCGTCGAGTCAGTTTGCTACCGCGATAAACGCCTTTGCTTCCATGACCAGCAACTGGCTTAAAAAACAGTTGCCGCCGAGTAAGCCACAACTCTGCTGCATCGTCTCTTGATACAATCTTAGTCCTCGGTACAGACCTTTCGAGGCACTCCACTGCAGCCTCATCCAGACCCCAAGAGCGCAATATTTGGGAGTCTGATAGCAATGTCAGGTTTTGCTTATTGGCCAACATAGCATGTACGCGGGGATTGGGTGTCACTACCACAGCACCCTCTAAATAAGCCTGCTTAAGCAATACATGGTCAGGGTCCTCAAATGCAAAGTCGACAAGCCGATTGTAAATCATATCGATTTTCTGGCCATGGGCTGTTAACGTACCGTCGATATACTCGAGTTCAGAGGGATCAAGTATCACAGTATCAATACCTCTAGCTTGGAGCAGTTGACAGGCTAACTCAAACTCTAAGAACATGAACTGACTCTCGGGGTCATTGTCCACAATGGCTATCCGATTGGGCATAGCAACAGCGGACTGTCGCTGCCATTCCTGTTTGAACATGTCAAACACTGCTTCCTCGAACCTATCTAGCATTTGATTGGTTGCAGCGCTTTGCTCTGAGGGGTTGCAACAGCGTTTTTGTGCGCGAGCGAGCAACACATTCAGAAATGCGCCACCGGCATTAGTATTGACCTCGATGAGCTGAGGTCCATCGCTACCCAAGTGAAAGTCATAACCCATGAGGGCCCCTATTGGGCCTGGGTCGAAAGCAGCTATTTCTGGTGCCCACGACAGCACTTGCTCTTGATACAATGGCAGTTCGGCAGCTGACTCGATAGCCCTGACGATTCGCTCCATCGCCTCTATCTCTGTTTTGGGAACGAACACGGGTGTTGCTGAAAAAAGCTTATTAAGCTCGTTCGCTCCTATTGGATTGTTTCTAGTTTCTACCAATTGATCTTGAAGGCTTGTATTAAGCGCTTTACGATCAAGGGTAATGCAGTAGCACTCTTGGTTAAGTCGATTTGCAAGACCGTCATTTTTTTCGTTGTTATTAGTTGGGTGTTCCATTTAGAGTCCGTCGCTAAGTAGAGTACTCACGCTGACATACTCTAGTAAAAAGTAAAAAGTAAAAAGTAAAAAGTAAAAAAGGTTCTTGGCGTATTTAAGTAGTGCTAGCTACTTTCTAATGTTTCATTCCCTGAGACTAAATCATTATTTCGTTCATTTTTAATTAATATCTTTGCTAAGAGTAAACCCAGCTCAAATAATAGCCACATAGGAATCGCCAACAACAGCATTGATACACCATCAGGCGGTGTCACTACCGCGGCGATCCCAAAACAGCCGACTATGATATAACGACGCTTATCTTCTAAAATTTGAGTAGAAACGATTCCGGCCATTATCAGCAATAAGGTAACCACTGGAATCTCAAAAGTCAGTCCAAACACCATAAATAGCTTGAGGGCAAAGCTCAGATAACTGTCAATATCGGTCATTGGTATAACGTTCTGCGGAGCGAACATAATAAAAAATTTCAATACCCCTTTGAGTACGACAAAGTAGGAAAAAGCAACACCAGCATAAAATAGAAATATCGAAGATAGCAGTACAGGAATGGCAATTTTCTTCTCTTTTTTATATAAGCCGGAAGCTACAAATGACCAAATTTGATACAGGATATAAGGCATTGCTAAAAATGCGGCGACGAATATCGTTAAGCGAATGGGTGCCATAAAGTTTGACGTTATATCAGTGGCAATCATGGTCGAATTGATGGGTAACTGCGCCACTAATGGGTCTGATAAAAGATTATAAAGCTCGCGTGAAAATCCCACCAATACTAAGAATATAATTAAGACGACCACGCATATTCTTATTAAGTGCGTACGCAGCTCGATTAAATGTCCGGTAATAGGCATATCGCCAAGCGTACCTAACGTATCTCCAGACTCACTATTCTGTGTTGTATCTGTTGGCGCCTCAAACTCTATATCTGTTATTTTTTCTTGTCGACTTTTTTGCCGTTTAAATAGGCTCACTGATCCGCCTCCTGTTTAATGAACGAGGAGGTAGTATTCTGTTGATGGTCTTTATCATAAGGGGTGATTGACTGATGTGAAGCGTCTAGGCTTTGGTTCTGTGACTGCTCAAACTTTTGCATACTGCCACGCATTTCTGCTAATTCGCGCTTCATATCCGACTCGGTCTGACGGATTTTCGCAAGTTCATTTTGCATTTGTTGACGTGTTTCAGCTAGATCAAGCTCAGCTTCTATTTCAGATTGTAGAGTGGATACTGTACGGCGCAGTTTGGCATACCATTGCCCAGCGGTACGTGCGGCTTGCGGCAGTTTTTCTGGCCCCAATACGATTAAAGCAATGACGCCAAACAAGAGTAATTCGGAAAACCCAATATCAAACATAACAGTCACATATATTAATAGACTACTTAGTGCCGCTATTTATAAGCGGCGCGCTTCATACTTTAGGCTGGTCATCAGTGGAAATAGGGCTGATTTCCATATCATCAGCCTGATTACCTACACGCGTATTTAAATCATTACTTGCAGCTGGCGTACTATTTTCATGGCTAAGCACATGATTTTTGCGAGCATTCTCGGGTTCTTCATCTTTGACCGCTTCTTTAAAACCCTTCACCGCACCGCCTAAATCTTTACCTGCATTTTTAAGCTTGGCAGTACCAAATACGACCACCACTACGACCAATAAAATCAGCCAATGTGTAATAGAAAAGCTGCCCATAACGGTATCCTTATATTTTGTGATCTTGTTTAGACCAGTATGTGTCAGTGTGCTTTAGAACACTTTTTACCGTACCAGAATTATAGTTTCAAACGGCGCAATCGCAGCGCGTTAGCAATCACCGAGAATGACGACAAGCTCATCGCTGCCGCTGCTATCATCGGACTGAGCAGAAGCCCAAATATGGGATAGAGCACACCTGCGGCAATAGGAACACCAAGTGCATTGTAGATAAAGGCAAAAAACAGATTCTGTCTGATATTGCGCATGGTGGCGTGGCTAAGCTTATAAGCTTTGGCAATGCCCATTAAATCACCTTTTAGCAGGGTAATGCCCGCACTCTCCATCGCCACATCGGTACCAGTTCCCATAGCGATACCAACATTAGCTTGCGCTAGCGCTGGTGCGTCGTTGATACCATCACCCGCCATAGCGACCAATTTACCGCTGTCTTGCATTTCTTTGACGATACGGTTTTTATCCTCTGGTGAGACATCCGCATGAACTTCATCAATACCTAGTTTATTGGCGACTGCCTGCGCGGTTTTTTCGTTGTCACCGGTTAGCATCACAACTTTTAAACCTGCGTCATGAAGCAGTGAAATAGCCTCTTTAGTGCTTGGTTTAATAGGGTCAGCAACTGAAATAATACCCGCAGCTTTACCGTCTATAGCCACAAACATTACCGTTTCTCCGTCTTTTCTACGGACATCAGCTTTAGTGGACAGCTCATTATCAAAACTATTTAGGCTTTCCATAAGCTTAGAGTTACCAATAGCGACTTTCTTACCATCGACCACGGCTTGTACGCCTTCGCCAGTAGTCGAATTAAAGTCAGTAGCTTTAGGAATAATGAGTGATCTTTCTTGAGCTGCTCTAACGATAGCTTCTGCTAAAGGATGCTCGCTAGCGCTTTCTACTGAGGCTACCAATGCGAGGAACTCGTCTTCATCTTGACCTACCTGCGCATCAATTGCGGTAAGCTCGGGCTTACCAGCGGTCAGTGTTCCGGTCTTGTCGACGACAATGGTATCGACTTTTTCCATACTCTCTAACGCTTCAGCATTTTTGATGAGGACGCCGTTTTGCGCGCCTTTGCCGGTACCAACCATAATGGACATCGGCGTCGCTAGACCAAGGGCACAAGGACAAGCAATAATCAGTACCGCAATCGCGTTAACCAAAGCATAGGTCATAGCGGGCTCAGGGCCGAATATCGCCCAGACAATAAAGGTAATGACGGAGCAAATAAGCACGATCGGTACGAACCACCCAGCTACCTTATCTACCAATTTCTGTATAGGTGCGCGGCTACGCTGGGCTTCAGCAACCATTTGTACAATTTTAGATAATACTGAATCTGCTCCAACATTGACCGCTTCGACTAATAGCGTTCCGGTGCCATTTACCGTACCACCAGTCACTGTATCTCCTGCTACTTTTGATACAGGGATTGGCTCACCCGTCACCATTGATTCATCAACATTACTATTACCATCGATCACTGTACCATCTACGGGTAGTTTCTCACCTGGTTTAACCCGTAGCTTATCGCCAGTGACGACCTCATCAAGCGAGACTTCGACTTCTTTACCGTTTTCATCGACACGTCTTGCGGTTGGTGGTGCGAGCTCAAGCAAAGCTCTAATCGCACCTGAAGTTTGACTTCTAGCTTTGAGCTCTAATACTTGACCCAGTAGCACCAAGGTCACAATGACCGCTGCCGCTTCATAGTAGACTCCGACTTGACCAGAGGCATCTCTGAAACTGTCTGGGAAAATATCGGGAAAAAAGGTCGCGACAATACTAAAAATATAAGCAGCGCCTACGCCTATCGCAATCAAGGTAAACATATTTAGATTGCGGCTTTTTATAGACTGCCAGCCACGGACGAAAAACGGGGCGGCGCCCCAAAGCACTACAGGGGTCGCGAGCACTAACTCAGCCCATTGTAAGATCTTTGAAGAGATACCATACTGACTAAAATTAACTACGTTTAAGTCAAACATACCGCTCATCACATATATTAATAGCGGTACAGTCAACACGGTACATATCCAAAAACGACGAGTCATATCGTCAAGCTCTGAGGTGTCCTCTTCACCGATAGTAAGCGTTTCGGGCTCAAGCGCCATACCACATATCGGACAACCGCTATTTCTAACGTCTCTCACTTCAGGATGCATAGGACAGGTATATACCGTGCCATCGTAATCAGCAGGTACTTTATCGTATTTACCGCCTTTAACAGATTTTACTCCGCTACTATCAGTATCCTTTCCATGACAACTGGCGTGACTATCATCTTTAGCAACTTCGTCTTCAGGTTTAAGAAACATGCCACATATTGGGCAGTCACTTTTTTCAACATCTCTTACTTCTGGATGCATAGGACAAATATAAATCGTGCCGTTATAATTTTCTGGTATCTTGTCGTACTTATTGCCTTCGACAGACTTTAACTCAGTACTATTATTAGCATCCGCTTTATGACAATGCGCATGACTGCCCTCATTATTGTTGGATTCAGCAACCTCGTCTTCAGGTTTGAGAAACATGCCGCATATCGGACAATCGCTCTTCTCAGTATCTCTAACCTCAGGATGCATCGGGCAGATATAAACCGTACCACTATAGTTTTCTGGCACTTTATCGTACTGACCACCTTTGATAGATTTTTCATCGGCAATATGTTTCATAAAATCACTCCTTGAAGACAATAAATAAAGCTTTTAAAGCACAATCATCAACCTTTAATTGCTATTCATCTAATTACTAATCTAGATATCTCGAAAATTAAGTTTCAATTGGAACTTAATCTTTATTACGCAAATATTTGAGTAAGGCCATAATAGTCAATATCAGTACCGCAAAAACCAGTACTGTAAACAATAAGGAGACAATAGATTCTCCCCAACCCATACCGTGCATCGATCCATTCATCATGCCGTGCATAGTCCCGTTCATCATACCGTGCATCATAATAACCATTACAAGGACTCCTTATTTGTTATTTCCTTAGTATAAGTAATGATATAGTGCTAGTGTGTGAACGTACACCTCTCAATAGTCTGCTTACTTAATAACACCTAATACAAAGTGCTCAAAATTTGTGACTGCCTATTCCAACTCATCAATAAGCGCTTGCATCTCACCGATTTCACGCTTTTGTGCTTCGATAATGTCATCAGCAAGCTGGCGTACACGTGGATCTTCGATATCAGCACGCGAACTGGTCAAAATAGCAATCGAGTGATGCGGTATCATCGCCTGCATCCAATCCACTTGATCGACCGTTTGTTGTGATCTAACGCCCCATAAACCAAAGGCAAATAGCACGACACTAATCCCATAAACCATTAGATTGACCTTAGTCTTTTTATACATATTGGTCATAAAGGCGAGCATAATAATAGCCATCATAGCGCCCATATATAACGCCATATAAGCTCTGGTTTCGCTAAAATAAACGTGATCCCATTGATAAGTATTAAAATACATCATGATAAACATCACGACTGTCGATGTTAAAATCATGATTGTGAACTTTACATAAGGGTTCATTTGCTTCTGTTTATTATCCATATGGTTATTCATATTCTTGTCCTTAATTTAGTAAAAAGGCACCTAAATAAAGAGGTGCCTTTTTTTAGAGCTAGTGTTATAAACTGTTGTTACTTACATGGTTAACACTAGAACCAAAATTTCACACCAGCTGTAACGCTACTAGAATCAACAGCTTCGTCTTCTTGACGTCGCAAATCTCTTGCGTTGCCTAAAGCGGTCTCATAGCTGATACCCACATAAGGCGCGAGCTGACGACTTAACATCTCGTAAGTAAGCCTAACGTCAGCCCCAAACTCATTAAAGCCTTTAGTAATATGGTTATCTGTATCATCTTTGCTAAACGCCGTCAGCTCTACTTCTGGAATCACTACCCAATGTTGATCTAAGCGCCACTCATACTCCGCACCTAGATCTAGACGAACTTGCCCATCAGTATATAAATAAGCTCTAGCATCGGTTTCGATGAAGTAAGGTGCAGTGCCTGCAATACCAGCCATCACGGCAGATTTATCATTTTCGGTATCATAAGCAACACCGGCTTCCCCATTCCAAAAAATACTAAGTGGCTTCCAGTAAGATAGTGAGGTTAAGCTATCAATTTCTTTATCATCTTTAGTTTGGATACTACCTTCGCTACGTAGCGTTACGCGGTTGCTGTCTGTACCGTACCACGTATCAAACTCATAATTGATTTGATCATCGTCAAATTGATAGCCCAA